>JAYUPM010000533.1:0-2555 GCA_043760145.1 Spartobacteria bacterium | reverse complement strand
TGCCCATCCCGACGGTTTGGGCGCCCTGGCCGGAGAAAAGAATTGCGATGCGTTTGTTCATAATACTTGTCCCAGTTGGACGAGCTGGGCGGCCCGATGCGCGGCGCGTTCCAGGAATTCACCTGCCCGCTCCATCGCCTCTGGCAGCAATACCGCCTGATCGATAATGGGATACGAAATAGTAAAGCGCAACCCAAGCTTGGGGTCCGCTGAAATGGAACCTGCGAATGCCAGCGCAGGTTTTCCATGTCGGTGTGCCAGGGCAGCAACGCCCGCCGGTCCTTTGCCCTCAAGGGTTTGTTCATCCAGACGTCCTTCGCCGGTGATTACAAGGTCGCTGGCGCAGATCCGTTTTTCGAGTCCGATCTTTTCGGCAACCACCTCAAACCCGGATCGGATCGAGGCCTTGCAGAAACTCAGCAACCCGAAGCCGAGTCCGCCGGCGGCGCCTGCCCCGGCGGTTTCACGGAAATCACATTTGAGGTCCGATGCCACCACCCGGGCCAGATTTTCGAGGGAATGCTCAAGGAGATCAACGTGAGTTTTGGTGGCCCCCTTTTGCGGACTAAAAACAGCGGCGGTCCCGCGAGGTCCGAGCAATGGGTTTTCCACGTCGCAGGCCGCAATGATTTCCGGAAGGGCGATCACATGGGCGGATCGGATCGAAGCGATCTCAAGGAAATGGGCGGGGAGGGGTGCCAAAGCCGTTCCGTCCCGGGCCAGAAAACTGTATCCGAGCGCGGCCGCCATTCCGACGCCCCCATCGGTTGTGGCGCTGCCCCCCAGGCCGATCAGGATGGTTTTGGCCCCGCGGACAGCGGCGTCCCGGATCAATTCGCCTGTGCCGAACGTGGAGGCTTGGAGCGGATTCAATTCATCAGGTTTTAAACGCCAGAGCCCGGAGGCTTCGCTCATATCAATCACGGCAAGCTTCTGATCTTCAATCCATGCGTAGCGAGCGTCGACTTCGCGTCCGAGTGGGTCGTGGGCGCGCGTGATCACCCATTGGCCTTCCATCGCCGTTTGCAGAGTCGCCGCAAAACCTTCCCCGCCATCTGCGATCGGAGCCAGGTCGATCTCCGCCCCTGGCCAGACTTTCCTCCACCCGCGCGCAATCGCCTCCGCTGCCTCGATGGCCGAGAGAGAACCTTTAAATTTATCGGGCGCGACAAGAACTTTCATGGAAAGGGCGGGTGCCGAGTTTTGTCTGCCTCCGGCCCGATGACAAGAGGCTGACATCGACAATTTATGACTTTTTTCACGGACTCGGACACGCACTGATGCTGTTCGCTACGATGCGACGGTATGAAAACAATCCTAATTGCATCACTCGCCCTCGCCGCAGCAATCTCCGCCACCTCGGCAGAGGAGAAGAAAACGATTGGCGAGAAAACCGCAGATACACTGGAAAAAGCCGGGGAGAAGACCAAGGAGGTGGGCCGGGCAGTGGTTGACACTACCAAGGACGCAGGCCGGGCAGTGGTTGACACCACGAAGCAAGCAGCCACAGCCCTGGTCGATGCAGTCACGCCCGACAAGGACGCTCGCAAGATCGACGTAAACTTGCTCGAGCACCGGATTGACATGCCAAAGAGCATCGAAGCCGGAAAGACGGCCTTCGTTGTCCGGAATGGCGGCAAAGAGAAGCATAACTTCAAGATTCAGGGGGAAGGGGTTGATAAGAAGTTCCTGATCGGAGTTGATCCCAATGAGACAAAAGTCCTTCACGTCGATCTCAAGCCCGGCACTTACAAGATCCATTGCCCGGTCAAGGATCACGACACCGAAGGGATGACGCTGGACCTGATCGTCAAATAACGTGCGCCACTGAAAATCAATTCGCGGGGATTGCAGCGTCCGCGAAGGTGCGCTAAGAATGTCCCCTCCTATTCCAAGGAGGGGTGGTAGAGCGGTCTATTGCACCGGTCTTGAAAACCGGAGACCCGCAAGGGTCCGTGGGTTCGAATCCCACCCCCTCCGCCATTGATGGAGGGTTCCTCCTCCTCCTCCTCCTCCTCGTCCTCGTCCTCGTCCTCGTCCTCGAGAACACCTCACGAAAAACGAGGACGAGGACGAGGACGAGCATGAGGAGGACGAGGAGGAAATTTTGCCAACACGCAAAATCGGTGCTTCATCCGGACGCGGACCTGAGGAAGACTCACGGCCCTAATCCGTCCGCCCCGGCGCATGTCCGTTTTATTTTCTTTATCGCGGTATTCCATTCGCACCAAAGTCTTGCTCGGCTTTGGATTGGTTTTCGTCCTGCTTGTGACGATCCCGGTTGTTACATTGAGAAGCAGTCTCGGCTTCCAAATGACTGCGCAAAAAGTGGCCCATTCCCGGGAGTTGATCGGGAAGGGTCAGCAACTCGCTGGCGCTCTCTCTGAGTTGGAGAGTCTGCGGCGCGGATATCTCCTCACCGGGGCCGCGCGCGAACGGGAGAATTTTGAGGTAACCGCATCCAACGTGGCGGAAGTTTTTGCGTTTCTTGAAGGGCAGACCTGGAAAGATCCGGAGCAGGGGACGAAAGTGGAGAGTCTGCGGGCGCTTTTTTT
>JAYUPM010000532.1:0-2587 GCA_043760145.1 Spartobacteria bacterium | reverse complement strand
TTCAAACCCTGGTAGACATAGATGCCGCCGCCCTGTGAGTGGATTCGGCGCACGCCATTGTTAATCGATGCCCGGGACGGCCCGATCTCGGTCATTGGGACCATGCTGTGCGCCTCGCTATCAACGGCAAAGACAGTGATTAAATCGGCATCCCCAAGAAGCTCGATGGAACGGGCGGCCCCTTCGTTTGCGAGATCCATCTTGGTCATGCCAGGGCCGATACTGACAGCCATGCTGCCGGAACGATCGAGCACCATTGCCATTGCCACGCGCAGTTTGCGATGTTCCTTGCGAAGCTCCATTGAGACAGGAAGCAGATCATCCACAGGAGAGGCGAAGTAACCGCCGGACCCGAATGAGGACGGGCCCCCGGCCATCAACAATCCGCCACCCTGGTCATTGACATAAAAGGTAAGCGCCCCGAGGAATTCCTGGGGCAGCTTGTGTGCCGGCACATTATTGAGAACCACAAGGCGGGTTGAGGAAAGTGAGCCCGGGTGGAGCTGGGAGAGATCGCTAATCTGTTCGACCTGCAACCCCTGGCGGGCGAGCACTTCGCGCAGAGGATCCTCGACGTAAGCGGTCACAAGAAGCACACGCGAATTGGTTGCAACCTCTATCCATGACTCCCCAATGTTGTTCTCGGGATGGACATCCCCGGGCGCTGCGATCTGAACCCTGTATCGGTGGGCACCCGTTGCAAGGAGCCGGTCGGTAAACCGCAATCGGGCCTGGCCCTGGCGCACCGAGGCATTCCCTTTGCCAATGCTGCGGTCATCGCGGAATACCTCAAATGGAACATCCCCGTCCTCATTCGCCAGGACGGTGGACTCAATCAGGATCGATTCGCCGGGGCGGACCCGTTGGGGGACAGAGACATTGGCCACGCGCGCATCGAGTCCGGGTTTGCCCAGGAGCAGCCGATAATCGAGCGGCACCTTGCGCTGGACCAGCGGATCGCTAACCGCAGCAAGTGGCTCCGTGGAGTATCCGTCACTGAGTAGAAGAATCCGGGAGAGCCGGTCCTTTGCAAGTTGAGCGAGGGTAAATTCCAATGCGAAAGCGGTGCGGGTTTCCAGTTCATCGTGGGCGTTGATCTCGCCCTGTCCGCGAATGGTTGGGGTGGCGGCGAACTCGACAAAATGGAGCCGATCATCCGGGCCTTGTGAACGTCGCAGAAGCGCCTCGGACTCGGACAAAGTCTGGCTGAGGGAACCTGCCGCGGAGGCGGATCGATCGACCAAGACCCAGAGATCCATTCCATCGCTGGCAAGACGCCACATGGGGCGTGCCAGGGCGAGCACCAGCAGCAGCAGGCACGCGGCACGCAATGGACGCTGGATGCCGAGCCGGGGCCGCCGCCACGCAAACAACGCCATCACTGGAATAAAAAGGAGCCACTCAGGAGCTGTGAATTTCATGGCAGGGCTCCTTTCTGTTGCAGGCCCCAGCTTCCAAGCAGGGCGGCGCCAATGAGCATCATCCAGAGAATGGAGAAAGGATCGCCCTTCGTATTTTCACGACGCACCGGGGCGGCAAGTTTGAGGTTCGGTAAAATCGTGGCTGCCCCGCGGAAATCCGCTTCCCGGGCATCGGCGAAATGAGATGCCCCACTAAGAACCAAATCGTCGCCGCGCTTGATCGTGAAGAATCCGGGCAACCCCGGGGCGCGAAGATCGCCCGTCACCGGCAATGCTTTTCCATTGAACTCCATCGCGATCCCGGGCCCGGCCGGGGGCAGGAGTTGGTGAGTCTCGTAATTGTCCGAGAACCGGACCGGCTTGCGACCCTGGACCGAGGAAAGAAACCGCGACAGCAAAAGCACAGTGGCCGGGAGGCGATCGGCATTGGACTTTTCCACATCGAAATTGAGCACGAGTTGATGGGACCGATTGAGATCGGACTGATTCTTAAGAAAAATGAGCACCCGATCTTTCTGCCACACCAGGGGCTGATCGGCGGCGTCGGATGTCAAGGCGCCCGCGCCGCTCATCAGCAAGCCTTCCCATGCGAGCCCGTCCGTTAACGGATGCTTCTCGACGACAATGGGCGCACGCAAATTCCCGGTGTTCCCGCTCCCCTCTCCAAAGAGGACACTGGCCCGGGAATACGAGGCGGCCAGCGGATCGGCGGCCGAAAGTAATGCCACATCGGCGGTAGCGGCGTTATTGGTTCGGGCCGCGCCGGGCACAGTCGCAACGATCCGCTCAGCCATTCGCGCAGCGTTGGGAGTGGCCCCGATGAAAACCGAGAGCGGCTTGGGTTCGGAGGCAACCAGCGGGAGCGAATCATCAAGGGCGAATTCGTCCGGGGAGAGAATTACTTTCACTTCCGGTTCGCCTTGTGGAAACACTCCCGTGATCGTCGCAATTTCACCAGGCTGAATCCGCAATGACGCTGGCTGGCTGCGGCTCTTGCCCGACTCAAACCACCATGTCCGGTCCTGCGCATTTTGCCCGGTGCATTTGATCATTGCCTGCCAGTGATACGCGCCCTTTTCACGCCATGTTTTTTGCCCGATAAACCCGCAGTTATCCAACGGCTCTCCGCATCCGATCAGCACAATGCCGGCTGGCAGCGTCTCCGG
>JAYUPM010000531.1:0-2594 GCA_043760145.1 Spartobacteria bacterium | reverse complement strand
CGAGATTGACGCGGATAGTGTCGAAAAACGGGGTCTCGGCGACATGGAACCCAAGCTGGCGCAAACCGGTGGCGAGCATCGAGGCGAAGAGATGAACGCGGAGGGCGATCCTGCGGAGGCCATCGGGACCGTGATAGACGGCGAACATGGATGCCATCACGGCAAGGAGCACTTGGGCCGTGCAAATGTTACTGGTGGCTTTGTCGCGCCGGATATGTTGTTCGCGCGTCTGGAGCGAGAGTCGGTAAGCCGGGTTGCCATGGACATCCTTTGAAACTCCAACGAGTCGGCCCGGCATGATCCGCTTGAATGCATCGCGTGTCGCCATGTATCCGGCATGCGGCCCGCCGAACCCGAGTGGCACGCCAAAGCGCTGGGTCGAGCCGACCGCGATATCGGCGCCGAACTCGCCTGGCGGTTGAAGGACGGTGAGCGCAAGAATATCGGCGGCCACAATCGCAATGGCGCCCACTTGATGAACCCGCGAAATGAACTCGGCGTAACTATGAATCGTCCCGGTGGTATCCGGGTATTGGAGTAGCACGGCGAATAATTTCCCCGTGATCTCAAATCCATTTTCATCGCCGACGATTACTGTGATTCCCAATGCTTCGGCCCGGGTCTCAATCACCGCGATGGTTTGCGGATGGCATCCATGAGAAACAAAAATCACATTTGCCTCAGCGTTCTTGCAGAGTTGCTGGGCCATGTGCATCGCCTCCGCGGCTGCGGTTCCTTCATCCAGGAGCGATGCATTGGCAATCTCGAGCCCTGTGAGATCGATCACCATTTGCTGGAAATTGATCAGGGCTTCCATCCGGCCCTGGGAAATCTCGGCCTGGTAAGGCGTGTAAGCGGTATACCAGCCGGGATTCTCGAGGATATTGCGTTGAATCACTGGCGGAGTGATGCAGTCGCTGTATCCCTGCCCGAGATAACTGCGAAAAACCCGATTGCCTTGGGAGATCGTCCGCAACTCGTCAACGGCCTCGTGTTCGCTCCGGGCCGGGGGAAGTTGAAGTGGCGCCGCGAGCCGGATTTTCTGCGGCACAGTGGCCTCAATCAACGCATCGAGGGACGGCTGCCCGACGGTTGCCAGCATTTGGTCCACTTCGGCCGGGCTCGGCCCAATGTGGCGGCGGACGAAGCTGTCGGTCGGACTCAGAAGTGAATCAGCGCTGGTTGTCAGAGGCCCAAGGTCGTGCATCGTCAACAGACTCTAGGCTCCGATCTGCTCGCGATACTGCGCCGGGCTCTTGAGATTCTGCACCTCATCGCGCGCCTCGAGTTTGATCCGGAAGATCCAGCCTTCGCCAAACGGGGCCGTGTTGATCAGCGCCGGGGTTGAGGAGAGTGCGGAATTGACCTCGGTAATTGTGCCCGAGACCGGAGAGTAAATGTCGCTCGCGGCTTTCACCGATTCCACCACACACGCCTGCTGTCCGGCTGTGACCTGGGCCCCGATTTTTGGCAATTCGACATAAACCACATCCGTGAGTTCGTGCTGGGCGTGATCGGTGATCCCAACGGTTCCGGTTTCCCCATCAAGGCGGAGCCACTCATGGGATTGATTGTAAAATAGATCTTCCGGGACGTTCATGATTCTAGGTTATGACGAATTCCCGGTGATTCGTAAAAGCGGTTTTTTTTCAATCACGGCCGGGAACCGTGTGCCGCGAATTTCGATTTCGATTTCTTCGCCGATCCGGGCGAACTCAGTGGGAATGTAAGCCATGCCGATCCCGATATTGAGCGACGGGGAGAGAGTGCCGCTGGTGGTTTCGGTGAGTTTTATCCCGCTTTTATAAACGGCGTAATGTGCGCGGGGGGGAGGCGAATTGCCTTTCATTTTAAAAGGAACGAGCCGGCGCGTGATCCCATTGGCCCGCTGGTCCAGCAATCGGTTGCGACCGATAAACTCCGGTTTATTCAAATCCACAAAAATCGAGAGACCGGCTTCCAATGGGGTGGTTTGAGGCGAGAGATCCGCGCCGTTGAGCGGGTAACAGACTTCGAGCCGCAGCGTGTCCCGGGATCCGAGTCCACACGGCTTAATCCCGAACTGCGCGCCGCGTTCCAGAATATCGATCCACGACTTGACTCCGCACGCGGCGGGGCAAAAAACCTCGAATCCATCCTCCCCGGTGTATCCGGTGCGGGCGATGTAAAAAGGGGCGCCGTCGATTTCGACGGAAAGGATTTCGTTGCGGGCGGGCCGTGAATAGCGGCCATTGAAAAAGGCGTCAAAAAGCTGGGCGGACTTCGGTCCCTGGACAGCAATGCCCGAGAAGGTGTCACTCTGGTTTTCCAACACAATCTCCTCGGGAAGATGGGCATTTAGCCAGGCAAAATCCTCGTCGATCTTTCCCGCGTTAACCACAAGGAGGTATCGCTCCGGCTCGATCCGATAAACGATGAGGTCATCGATCACCCCGCCTTCTTCATTAAGCAGGAATGTGTATTGGCATTCCCCCACGCTTAAGCGTTCCACGTTGTTGGTCAGCATCCGGTTGAGCCATGCCAGTGCCCCGTTTCCGGAAACAAAAAACTGTCCCATGTGCGAGATATCGAACACCCCAAGACTGCTCCGAACC
>JAYUPM010000530.1:0-6504 GCA_043760145.1 Spartobacteria bacterium | reverse complement strand
TGGCGTAATCAAAGCGGCCTCGCAGATCGGTGTATCCATCCTTGAAATAGCGCAGCTGCCCATTCTGTAGCCGTGCATAGACTTTGACATACACCTTCGGAATCGGCTGGTTTGCGGCCGCATCGCGCACTTCAAGACGGCCATAGTTCTCGGCAACGCTCAACTTAAAGGAGTTTGAGTGGTAAGCCTGTGTTTTGCGCTGGCCTGCGCCGAGAAGTTCCACGAGGACATTGGCTCGCGCGAATTCCGCTGGGAGCGGCACCTCCAGGCTATCCTTGTCGGGCGGCAGAAGTTGTTTAAGAGACTTGGTCGGTTTGATGATGGAGAAACGGCCTGGATCTTCGGTAACAAACGGGCTGCTGCTAAAGAGGAACTCGGGATCCATCAGGTAATAATTGATCGTGACCTCCTTTAAGTTGCGCCACGTCAACGAGAGGATGCGGTTCTCGACCTTGAAATCAAAGGAAGGTTCAGTTCCCGCAAGTTCACTCTGCTGGACTTCGCGGCCCGGGCCCGGCTTGGGTCCGTGTCCCACTGCCTTGCCTTCGATCTCGTTGAGCTGGGAAGTGACTTCCGCAAAGAGTTTGCGCCATCGGTCCACAGGGTAGTCAGCGTATTTTGTGGCAAGCACCCGGGCCTCGGGCAGCGCCTCGCGGTAAAAGGCGGCGTAGCATTGGAAGTAATCAAACTGGACCCGTGTGGGAAGTGTCTCCGGCAGGATCACTGCAAGGCGGGCAAGGGCTTCCTCCACGCGATCCTGGAGGAAAAGATAGTATACAAGGCTCATTTGATCGACGGGCTCGAGCGCTGGTTTATGCGCAAGAATGTTAAGCAACGCCTGGTATTGTCCCCGCAAGATACTATTGGCGATTCGCGATTCCCCGCCGAGTCGATGGGCGCGGGGATTGATCAATGGAGTGTATTCGAGGTGCTCGTAAGTGCGTCTCTGGATCGGATCGATCTTCAGCAGCTTTGTGCTGAGCCACGGGCCGCATTCGGCAAGGAACCCATCCTGGTGGCGCAACCACTCTGTGATTGCCGGCATCTGGTTATGGAAGATCCCGTAGGAATAGATGGTGGGTTGATAGATATGGCGCTTCTCCATGACGTTTAAGAGCGAGTGGAAGAACTTCACATCCTTGCGGACACGCCATGCAATGCGCTCAAGATTTAAGCGCTCCATGTTATGCTTTTCAAGGAATGCGAGCACCTCGGCATCGGATCCTTCCTGGGAGATGAAATCCCAGGAAGCGGTATCGAGTTTTGAAAGCTGATTCACCACTTTGAATGTAAACAGTTTGCCACTTCCGACAGTCTGGTCATTGCGGGCGACGTGGATCGGGTAATGGAGCAACGGTTGGACGGCAGCGGCAGGAAAGTAGAAGAAGTATTCGAGCCGCTGAGTCGTGTAAGGCTCAAGGCGCAGCCGCTTGCTTTGGGTCGCCTTGCTTCCGTGGACGGGAAGGGCGCCTTGCGGGATCTGCATCAGGATATCGAGCGCCTGGGGACTTGAACTCGGATTGGTGATCACCACGTTGGCTCCATACACGCGTCCCGCTAGAAACTCCTCTGTCACGGATTTCTCGAACCGTTCATTCCCTTCGATCCTCTCTCGATCACCCTGGAGAAAGTAACTCTCGCTTACCAGTAATTCGCTCTCCTTTGCCATGGGAGCGGGTTTTATTTCCTTGTGATAAACCACCATCGGCCCTGCGGCAGTGAGGGTGAACTGGCGTTCCTTCATCGCAGTATGTTTTTTTGCGGCGACAAACGGGAGATCAAGGACACCCAGGGCGAGCATCATCTCCGGGAAATTGCGGCTGGGTTCTGCCAAATGTTTTGAGAGAAATGGGAGTTTCCCGTCCCATGCAGCGAACTCGCTCCAAAAGGCATTGATCGGGATCAGGCTGGCGTCCTGTTGGAGAATCGGAGTGTTGTGATAATTATTCTCCGCCCACTCCTTTGTGGCTCCCAATGCACGGTAGAACTGACGGGCAAGACCCCGTAACCGCAATGCTTCGACTCCGGTTAAGTCACTCGCGTCGAGGGCGTCCTTGGCGTGCCCATCTTCATCAAGTAACGAGAGAGGCTCGTTCAAAACCTCTTCCTTTAGCATTTTAGGAGACGCTGTTTTTTTTGCGACCATGCCGGTGAATCTGCCGACTTCGGCGGGAGTTGGACTTAAGGGCGCATCGAACGCGGCCACTCCGCTCTGCTTCATCTCGGCCGTCAGTTGTGTCTTCTCGCGCTGGAAACTATCGGCTTCCCCCTGTTGCAGCGCCCGTCCACGAAGCGCGGTTTCGAATAGTTGTTCCTGCCTGTTGGAATCGGGTGGCACTAGCTCGAACAGTTCCCGGAGATGCCGGGAAATGGCTGCGGTTTCCGCCGGGATCCGCTGGGCGAGCAGCGCGCGTTCCGCCATGTTCAATCGGGCAAAAGCCCATGGCTTAAGATAAGCACTCAGATCCGCATTCAAAAGCCACTCATCAAGGAATGTCTTATCCTTCTTGTTGGCGATATATGGATGGATCACTGCCTTGAAAAAATCCGGGTCTTTCTTTGAAAGGAAGAAGTTGAGTTCATGAGACGCGAACTCCGAATACTTCAAGCGCTTCTCTGGGTCCGGCAGCGTTGGCCACTGCAATATCCACGCGAATTGCGTGAGCTTCGGGTCTGAGCTCAGCGTGGTGAACAATGCGTGCACACCGGCCAGCGAATCATAAGTCTCAAGTTCCGATGTAAGGATGTCCGGGATCGTCAGTGTCTGCCCGGCCCCGAGAAGGCTCACTTGCTTGCGTTCGCTGTAATGTGCCTGCGGATCAAGGTTCCGGGCCAAACGCAGGTCCTGGAACTTTGCCTTGGTCTCGGAAAATGCCAATGAACGGAATACAGCACTTGAAAGATCCTCAACGTAAACCTGGAGGTGTTGTCGATCTCCGAGCAGTTTGCGCTCGATCCGCACAATCCCATTCGGGTCGGGCAACAGATTGAGTATGAGAGGGGAAGCGTCGGCCAGGAAATCGAGGTTGGGTTGCGCCGATTGGGACTCCCTTTCAAATTCCAGGCCTGCCGCGCTGCCTTTGTTCTTTTGCATCCCCGCCTGTCGCGTAGTTCCACCGGCTCTCCCGGCCATTAACCCCGCAACCATTGCTTGTGGCGCCACGTCGGTTGAGCGGACTTCCCATGGATTTAGAAGCAATCCTGGGCGGGGTAACATATTGCCGGGAAAGAGTTTGGTATAGCGCCGCTCAAGAATGTATCGGAACTCGTCCCCGATGACCCGGCCGGCAATTGAGAGGTTCGGCTCCCGCGCAGTGATCGCAGTCGCCGGATTGACCCTGAGAAATCCGCCAAGCTCAAACAGGTTCTCCTCGGGATAAAAGCGGGTCGCGGCCACGTGCACACGGGTGCTCGCATTCTGGTTGCGGACCTGGATCACGAAAGCATCCGCGTCCCCCCGGATTTCCTCGATCTGGAGCGGCGCGGCATCACGGACCTCGAGTATCCGCTTATCGGAGACCAGCCAGTTTGCGACGGGAGTGCCTGCGGTGACACTGATCGCAATTACGTTTTCTTCTGGCGAAAGCCGCAGCGAATAGTCGCCCGGGGGAAGTCCTTTGATCTGAAGAAATCCGCGGGCGATACTTAGAGTTTTAAAGTGATCGTGAGTGAAAGTGCCGGCGCGTTTTTCAAGGAGCGAGACCTGATCGGGTTGTAACAAGCCCGCCCCAAACCATGGGACATCGATCACTGTCCCGGCCTTTGCGTGGATTACTTCGGGTCGGCGCGCTTGGTCCATGGATAGGGGCCATGCCCGTTGGCGGGTATTGGGGAGAACAGCCGAGATCTTGGCGAGGTCAGTCAGTGGCCCGAGTTGGATTCTTCCCGCGTCATCGCTTTGAAGGGGGATATTAAGTGTCGTGGAGAAATCACGATGGGTGAAGGTAAAGACAACCTGCCTGTGCGGGAGCGGTTCGCCGTTCTTGCCAAGGAGATCGAGCACGAACCCGTTGGCCTGTTTTGCGAGATGCGCATCATAAGTGAGGTCTGTGCGATCAATCCCATTCATGTTCCAGATCCGGGATGCGCTGATATCCTGTTTGGTCCCGCCTTTGCTCAGG
Source organism: Spartobacteria bacterium (assembly GCA_043760145.1). Classification (GTDB taxonomy): domain Bacteria; phylum Verrucomicrobiota; class Verrucomicrobiia; order Chthoniobacterales; family Chthoniobacteraceae; genus CAIURC01. The sequence continues at coordinate 2,383 of JAYUPM010000530.1, read as the reverse complement.
TTCTCGACTCTGGCCGTGAGTGTGATTGTCAACGTCGCCAGTCGATCGGGGATCGTGATTGGATGAGTTGCAATCATGTCCGGGGAAAGGTTGAGGCCAGTGATCTCCCGGGTCGTGGTGATCCCATCGAGTGTCGTGGAAGTCACACTGAGTTTGGGTGATTCCATGAGCGCTGGAGCCACCCGGTTTTCACCGAGCCAGAGGGCCGTGCGCAGCCCAAGAATGGCTTCGCGCCCCGCAAGAAGCTGCTCGTGTTCCAGGTGGAATTGGGCGTCGAGTCGATACGCTTCGGCGTGATGCTCGAAGTGTGTGAGGGTGGCGGACTGGCCGGTTTCATCAGCGATAATCAGCGGCTTGTCTCCGGGCTTGTCGGTGAATGGAATCACGATCCGGCCGCTCTTGGGGTCAGGCAGGAATTTGTGCCCATCAAGCCATGCCACTGCCCCCGGGACCGGTTGTTTTGATTCATTAATGATCGTGAGCATCTCGCCAGCCGGCCCGGTTTGTTGCAGGACGGTCCAGAGTCCTTTGCGAATCAATGTCCGGCTTGATTTGCCGCCGCCTATAAACTCGATCACCCATGCCCCGCGCTCGCCGGTGAGCTCAGGAAAAGTAAACTTTCTCCGAACCCTGCGCAGCGGTCCGTCGGCGAACTCATGGGTTTTCTCCGAGTTGGCAACCAACCCGTCGAGATTGAGATCAGTATCGAGTTGGCGGCGGTGAGTCAGGAAAAAGCTCAATGTGTTGAGCTCATAAATTTTAACGAGAAGCTTTGGAACGTTCTTGATTTCCAGTTCGATGCTGACTTCCTCCGCGGGCAACTGGAGTTTCGGATTGGACGGGACAAAATCGAGGTCCACCCGATCCTTGAGCGCCTGGAAGCGAGAAGGCGGAATCAAGGCCGCCCATTTCTGCGGGTTCTCCAAGCCGCGGACAAGTTTGGATTCGGCGAAGAGCGCCTTTAGATAATCTTCACGCAGATAAGTGGCAAACGGTTCATAGGAAGGTTCCGTCGCCAGGATTTCGAGCAGGGCCTCGCGAATAAGCCATTCATCATTGCGAATAGGCGGCGCTTGAATCAGGGCCTCGCTCAGGTCTGCATTGAAATCAATCGGGAACTGGTTGGCTCGGACCGGGACATACTCCGCCGCGCGCGGGAGCTTGATGTATTCAATAATCCGGGCGCGATCATAAAGCCCAAGGGAGCGGTCATGAATCAGGCGTTGATGAAGGATCTGCGCCTTGAGTGAGTTGAAGCTGGGGGGAAGGTTTTTCGCGTAGGCCCATGCCCGATCGAGCCACGCTTCGCGGGCAACAGGATCAAATTCCAAATCGGTATCAGCACCCGGCTGGAGTTTGCGCATCCTTGTGAAAACGAAAGCTTGGTTCAGATACAAAGCAGGAACGCGAAGAGCCAGGGCATCGAGTTGCTCGGGGAGCAGCGCCCTATGGATTGCGAATTCCCCGAACCCTTTGCTCTCCTGGGTTTTGAGGTCGGCTTCAATCAGGGGAAGAATCCCGGGCAAATCCGGGCGTTGGATTCGGCTCAAGAGGGAGCGCAATTGTGCGGGATTAAGAGCGGTCTTGTCGCGAACGAGCCGTTCCAATGCTGCCGTATTAAATTGATCCAGGGCGTCCGAGTTGAGTGCCCGGTTCTGGAATTGCCCGCGCGCGATCCTGGCGGGATCCAGGGCGGTGGGGAGATCCGGTTTCTTGTCCCGGACCTCCTGCTGATGTTCAAACTGAAGATTAAAGTGGTTTCGAAGAAACGTGAGGGTGGTTTTCGGGTCCGCGTCGTATGCAAGAAGCGCCTGCCGCTTTTCAATGATCTTGCGCTGGGCCGACCCGGGTGCCCGGGTTGCCCATTCAGCCATGATCTTCGCCAGTTTATCCTTCTGGGCGCTGCTTTGATACTGGAGCGCGTGAAAGAAATAATACTCTTCGCTCCCGGGAAGCAGTTCGTTGAGGACCGCCTCGCGATCCGCAGCCAAGGCAAACTTTTCAATAAAACCGACTTCGTTATCGGCCCGGGCAGCGTGGCCGGCCAGAATGAGGGAGAGAAGGAGGATCCGGGTTTTCATAAGGAGGACGGAAAAATGCCAGTCTTTATCAGAACCCGACGGAGAACGATCCTTAGTTTTTCCCGAGGATTTTTCCCGAAGGAGATGGGGGCCCATCGTCGGTGGCTCCCTAATGTGTGGAATTTCGAGAGGCGAACCTGTATGGAGCACGGGAATTCAACCTTATGACTGTAATGCTGCCAGCAGAGTGAAACGAAAATGAATCTCCCCCCGGATATTGAACAAAGGATAGAGCGCGATTTTGGGCCGGGCTCAATCAAAGGGATAAAGATGCTTCTGGAGCCGCTCTATGCCGCGGATCA
>JAYUPM010000529.1:0-2602 GCA_043760145.1 Spartobacteria bacterium | reverse complement strand
CGTCCGGATTGGAGATCGCGCCTGCCTCGAGCGCATTCATCTGCGAAAAGGCATGTTGGGCCGGCAGCTCCATCCGCCCGAGATAATCATCCCCAAATCGCATCCGGCTTACATCAAGGGAAAAGCCGAGTTCATCATTACGAAGAAAATAATTTTGATACCGACCCCAAAGCGAGTTCATGGGGGTTGAATCAGAAGCAACAGGCGGCGGGTGTCGAGTTTGGATTGCGGGCCGCCTCACCCATGGAGCCCATGGGAGGAATGAAGCGAATTCGCGGCTACTCGATCTTTTCCCGCAATTTGCGGACCGCGCCCGCCAGTTTACGCATCCCGAGTTCAATACGGGTCTTAATCGTTCCGAGCGGAATCCGGGTGGTGGCGGCGATTTCGCGCTGGCTCAACCCGTCGTAAAATGTGAGGCGGATGGCCTCGCGTTGGAGAGTTGGCAACGCATCGATGAGGTTGGCGAGAAGGCTGCGAACATCCTCGTGGAGGAGTGGGCAGTCGAAACCGGGTCGTTCTTCGCGTTGCACTGGCACTTTGCATTCGCTCTCAAATCGATCTGTGGCCCTTCGATACGCCCTGCGCTGGCGCAACCGATCAATCGCCCTGCGCCGAGCCAGGGTGATCAACCAACCGATCGGCTTGCCTTTTTCGGGGGAATAACTCTCGGCCCTTCCCCATACCTGCATGAAGACTTCCTGCAACAAATCCTCGGCCTCGGCATCGTCATTAACAACGCGCATCACCACGCCTTTGAGGATGCCCGAATACCGGGCATAAAGCGCCTCCATGGAACCGGGTTGATGCCGCGCCAGTCCCTCCATGAGTGCTTCATCACAAGGCTCCAACAAATCGATCTCAGGCGTGAAGGTTTTCATATATATGTCAGGCGCGTTGGCGGAATGGGATACCGGACCGTGATCGCACGACTTCATGCAAATCCGCTGGATGACAACATATCGGCTCAAACGTTGGCGCCAATCGGTCGAGGAACCGATAGCCGCATAAGGAAAGCAACAAGACAGGAAGTATGAAGAAAATGCGCCCTGCGCCTTCATGCTGGCTGCTTACTTTTCCACCATGCCCCGATAGATTTCCAGGTATCGATCCACCATCAGCCGGAAACCGAACCGACTTCTTGCGTGGCTCCACACTTTTTCCCGGTCCAACTGCAAGGCGCCCGGGACCAGGGCAGCCATGGCATCGATGGTCCCCGCGTGAAACCCTGTCACTCCCGGGTCGATCACTTCCTCCACCGAACCGCGCCGATGCGCAACGACGGGTGTTCCGCACGCCATCGCTTCAATCATCACCAGCCCGAAAGGTTCATCCCATTGGATTGGAAAAATCAATGCGCTGGCGTGCCGCAGGAATTCGTTTTTTTGCGCATGATTAACCGCCCCGATCCAACGCACCATTTTATCGTCAATCCGCGGTTTGACTTCCGCATTAAAAAACGCCGCTTCGTTTCCGTTTTGCGGCTGGCCTGCAAGGACAATTGGCATCCCGAGCGTCGCCGCAATTTCGATGGCCCCCAGCGGATTTTTCTCGCGCGACATCCGGCCCAGATAAGCAAGGTATTCTCCCGGTTCAAATCGCGGGTGGTATGCATCAAAATCGCATCCGTTATAGACGACGGGGAATTCGCGTCCCAATCGTTCGCTGGCGCCCTTCATCTGGAAGCGGCTGATTCCGTTGACGGCGATGCGGGGCCAGCGGCGGAAAACCCATTCATCATCACACATGGTGCTGGTGTGGAGGGTGAAAAGACCCGGGGTCTCGACCGCGCCGGCGAGCGGGAGCCATGCGCTGCTCAGGTGATAATGGATAATGTCAAAGCTGCCCGCATGGCGCAGCACCTCCGCCATCATCGAGTTGGTGTAATACTCGTAACAGTATGCGTTCCCGCCTGCGGTCATGTCGGTGAGATTTTGCTCACAAACAGGATGGAGTTTGCCCCTTGTCACGCAGTCAGCGGAAGCGAAGAGGGTTACGTCGTGGCCGCGTTCCACCAACTCATCGATATGGAGCTTCATCAGGAGTTCGATCCCGCCGTAAGTTTGGGGCGGAATGGTCGTCCAAAGTGGCGAGACTTGGGCTATGCGCATTCGCTTTGGATTCATCGGCTCTTGCGATTCATATGGGGCAATTGTATCTCCACCGCTCCATTCGCCAACCTTCCGCGTCAACTTTTATGAAATTAGTTCTCCTCCTCGCATCGCTGGGCCTTGCTCCCATTGCCCCTGCCCAGGATGCCCCTTCCCAGGATGAGCCGAAGGTGGCCAAGGCCGAGCCTGTCAGCGAACGCGATGTCACCACCCGTCTCCAGATTTTCCTCGATCAACAACTCTTCGGGCCGGGAAAAATCGATGGGCGCCCCGGCGAATTCATGACAAAGGCGCTTATCCGTTACCAGCGGGCCAACGGACTGCCTGAAACCGGCGTCATTGATGCCAATATCCCGATCGATTCGGTTTACCCGGTTTACACCTTCTACACGTTTACTGAGGAGGATCTGAAGTTCGTTGGCGAGAGCCCCTCCAAACCCTCCGAACAGGCGAAAAAGAAATTCCTCCCTTACGAATCCCTCCTCGAATTC
>JAYUPM010000528.1:0-6554 GCA_043760145.1 Spartobacteria bacterium | reverse complement strand
AAGCACGCGGGCAATATCAGCTCAATGTGCAATTGGTGGAGGCGGCGGGCGCGGGCTTGTTGCAGGCAAAATTTGAGGCGCTCAAACGCAAGCTCGATGCGGAAGGACTCTTTGATCCTGAGCGCAAACGAAAGTTGCCGAAGTATCCCAAGGCCATTGCAATTGTCACATCCGCCTCGGGAGCGGCCCTTCGGGACATGCTCAATATCCTGTCGCGCCGGGCCCCATGGTTGCGTGTGATCATCAGCCCGGTGCGGGTTCAAGGGACGGGTGCTGCCCAGGAAATCGCGGCCGCAGTGGCTGAGCTCAACCGGGCTGGCGAACTCGGTTTGCCGGAGGTCGATGTGATCGTCGTGACGCGCGGCGGCGGAAGTATCGAGGATCTCTGGGAATTTAACGATGAAGGGCTTGCCCGGGTGATCGCCGCTTCGAAAATTCCCATCGTCTCCGCGGTCGGGCATGAAATCGATTTTACGATTGCCGATTTCGCCGCAGACTTGCGGGCTCCGACTCCGAGCGCCGCCGCGGAATTGGTTGCGCCAGACAGTGCGGAGCTTCTGCGGCGCCTGGCCCAGGTGGGGGCGCAGACCCGCCGATGTGTCGGGGTGCGGATGGACACCCAAAAACGGCGACTCGAGTTTGTGACCCGGGCGGCGCTGTTCAGTGAACCTCGGCGTCGTTTCGATCAAGCGGCGCAAAGGATCGACCTTGCCGGGGATGCGCTTGGAAGGGGTGTGCGCCAACAATTGGGACAGTGGAAGCAGCGCACTTCGGAGCTGCACGCGGTCCTTCGCGAGCATCGCCCCGATCAAGTCCTGGCGATTAGCCGGCAAAGGCTTGCGGCACTCCGGCTCCGATTCAAGGCGACCCAATTACGGCTTGCCGAGTATCGACAGCGGTTGGCGAGAGCGGCGGATATGCTTCGGCTTCTGGCCCCCCAGACCGTGTTGGAACGTGGATTCAGTATAACCACGCGAGCGGATGGGACCGTGATCCATTCGGTGACGGAGCTGGAAGAGGGAATGAAGATCGTTACCCGGTTGAGCGATGGGACGGTCGGTTCGGTTGTGGAGGGGTAACGCAAAGAGTCGGAAGCAACGCAGAGGCTCGGAAATTTAACGCAGAGACGCAGAGACGCAGAGGAAATTTAAATCCAGAAGAACAAAGGGCGTGGCAGCGACGTCCCGTCGCTTGAATGAGGCTGCAAAAAAGGACGAGGAGGAGGACGAGGAGGACGAGGAGGAAGGTTGATGGGGAAACAAAAACGCCTGCCACGCGCGGAGCGGGGCAGGCGTTTTAAAGTAAGCAGGTTTGGAGGGTTATCGGGCGCCGGCCTGTGGGTTGAGGACCTTGACGTCAGGCCCTGTCAACCATGGTGTGACACCATTTGGATCCGCTTCAAATGCATTCTTGTTGGGGTTGTCATCGCGCTTAACAAAGGTGTCCTTGCCCCGTTTGATGCATTTATCGGCGGACCCGCTGATGTCCGCCCGAATAACCACCGAATATTCTCCACGCCAGAGTCCGCCGGGAAGCGATTCATCGTTGCTATATGTAATGCCGCCCATCTTAAAGCCATTGGCCAGGAGCGGGTATCTGGAATTGGATGTATCCGAAAGCCCGCGCACATAAGCCCAACCGCATTCGCCAGCCTTTAGGATATTGCCTGCGCTGACATTCCCGTCCGCCCCATTCCTGCAGTAAGCAGATTTCTTAATCGTGAAAATGTTTTCGTCGCTGATGTAATCGGGGACAAGCGTGGCGAGGATTTTATTGGCGTCTGTGGGGACACCGGTTTTAAGAACAGGATCGGTGTAGAAGGGATATTCGCCGTTGTAATCGTTGGCGAAAAGTTTGCAGGCGGTGCCGATTTGCTTGCCGTCCGAGAGGGCCTTGGCGCGCTGGGCGCTTTCCATGGCTTTACCGAAGACCGGGAGGGCTGCGCCGGCGAGAATGGCGATAATGGAAATCACCACAAGCAGCTCGATTAGAGTGAATGCGTTATTGTTGGGGGTTTTCATGATTAAATGGAGATGCTGATTTCTCACACGGGAGCGTGCAACTGTCCAGACATCTCCCTGCTTAAGAGAAAGGGCAAGGGTTTTTTTGAGGCTTTTAAAGGGGGACTTCAATCCGCCCGCCGTTTGAACCCGACCACGGCCAGAGGCGGGAGCCGGAGCAGGATCGAATGGCTCTTTCCCTGCCATGGGACCGCTTCCGAATTGGTTCCGCCGAAATTGCCGGCATTGCTCCCGCCGTAAGTGGCGGCGTCGGTATTGATGATCTCTTCATACCACCCGTCGCCGTTGACCCCGATCCGGTAATATTCGCGGACAACCGGCGTCGCGTTGATCACGAAGACCAGCATCTCTCCGTCGCGCGATTTGCGCTTGAAAGCGATGACCGAGTTGTCGCTGTCGTGGAAATCGATCCACTCAAAGCCTTCATAGGAATCGTCCTGGTCGTGCAGTGCCGGCTCGTGTTTATAGACGTAATTGAGGTGCTGCACCAATCGGCGCAGCCCGTCGTGTTCCGGCCGCTCCATTAAATGCCAGTCCAGCGACTGGTTATGGTTCCATTCCCGCCATTGGCCAAATTCGCCCCCCATAAATAGAAGCTTCTTGCCCGGATGCGCATACATCCACGCGTAGAACATCCGGAGATTGGCAAATTTTTGCCAGGTATCCCCCGGCATTTTATCGATGAGCGAGCCTTTGCCGTGCACCACTTCGTCGTGGCTGAGGACCAGGGCGAAATGTTCGTGGAAGGCGTAAATAAGCGAGAAAGTGATGTCGCCTTGATGGAAGCGGCGATGGACTGGGTCCTTCTGCATGTAGGTGAGAAAATCGTGCATCCAACCCATGTTCCATTTGAAGCCGAAGCCGAGGCCCCCGAGATAAGTGGGGCGTGAAACACCGGGCCATGCGGTTGATTCCTCGGCGATGGTCATGATCCCGGGGAATCGTTCATAGGAGACCTCGTTAAAGCGCTTGAGGAAATGGATCGCCTCAAGGTTTTCGCGACCGCCATGAATGTTGGGAAGCCATTCGCCCGGTTCGCGGGAGTAATCGAGGTAAAGCATGGAGGCGACAGCGTCCACGCGCAGGCCGTCGATGTGATATTGCTCAAACCAGAACAGAGCATTGGCGATGAGGAAATTGCGGACCTCATTGCGGCCATAGTTGAAAATGAGGGTGCCCCATTCCTTGTGCTCGCCCTGCCGCGGATCGGAATGTTCGTAAAGGCTGGTGCCATCGAAGTTGGCAAGACCATGGGCGTCCTTTGGAAAATGCCCCGGGACCCAATCGAGGATTACGCCAATCCCGGCTTGATGGCAGCGATCGACAAAATAACGGAATTCATCGGGATTCCCGAACCGGCTGGTTGGGGCGAAATATCCGGTGACCTGATATCCCCAGGAACCGTCGAAAGGATGTTCAGCGACGGGGAGGAGTTCGATGTGGGTATAACCGAGATCGAGCACGTATGGGAGCAGTGTATCGGCGAGTTCCCGGTAACTGAGGTAGCGGTTGCCTTCATCGACCTTCCTTTGCCATGACCCGAGATGGACCTCATAAATGCTCACCGCGCAGTTGTGGTATTGCCTTTGAGGGCGGGCCTTCATCCACCGGGCATCGCTCCATTGATACCGGTGCAGGTCGAAAACCATTGAAGCGGTGGAAGTCCCGTGCTGGCCATAAAAAGCGAAGGGATCGCTTTTAAGCACAATGTCGCCATGGGCCTGCTTGACCTCGAACTTGTAATGGGTTCCTTCTCCAACTCCGGGCAGGAAGATCTCCCATACGCCGCATCCGAGCAACTTGCGCATCGGATGGACCCGGCCGTCCCAATGATTGAAATCACCGACAACGCTGACACGCTGGGCATTGGGCGCCCACACATGAAAAGTGGTGCCCGGGACTCCTTCGACATCCCGCAAATGCGCCCCCATTTTGTGATAGATCTCGAAGTGATTCCCCTCCGCAAAAAGATGGAGATCGAGTTCCCCAAGCAGGACTGGGAAGCAATATGGATCCCGCTCGCTCCAGCGCTTCCCTTCGTGGGATGTAAAATGGAGGGCATATGCAAACGGCTCGGTTTCCCCGTCCAATGTGGCGATGAAAAATCCCTCGTCTTTCATCCGGGTCGCCTGGAAGCAGGTCCCGTCGAAGAGCTTCTCGACTTCCACATCCATGGCGTCTGGGCGAAAAACGCGGACCACAAGCTGGCCTCCCGCGCGGTGCATCCCGAGGACCGCGAACGGATCACCATGATCGGCTCGCAGAATCGCGTGCAGGGCCCCGTCGTTAATGGCCGACTCTGAGTTGGGTGATTTCATTGGGGATCCAAAGATGTGTCGGAGATGAGAAGGGGCGCGAGGAATTTCTCATAGAGCGCCTCCCATCCGTGATCGCGCACCACCCTTTTCCGCGCGTCGAAGCCTTCGTTTTCATTGAGCTGCGCGACGATCCATTCAGCGACTTGCCCGGGACTGGCTCCGGATTCATAGAGGTGAAAGGCTCCCGGCATGATCTCGTTGCACGGGGCCAGGTTTGGACAAAATACCGGAATCCGATGCAGGGCACCCTCCAGCAGCGGCAAGCCGAATCCTTCCTGGTGGCTTGGAAATAAAAGCCCATCGCTCAATTGATAGAGGCTGCGCAAATCCTCGGCGCTGACCACGAAATGCTCGTGAACAAAGAGCGCGCTTCCTCCCAAATCGAGTTCATGGTGAAGCGCCCGGAGATCCTCTGCATAGCGGGCGGAAGCAGCGTTGTGCGCGTCGGGCGGTCCAGTGATGAGGAGGCAGCAATCGTGTCCGGAGGCCTTCAGGGAGGCTGCCACCCGGAGGCTGAATTCCACATTCTTGCGACGAAGCAGACGAGTGGGCTGGAGCAGAACGATCCGTCGATCGAGGAGGCGGTGATTGGTGGCGAGCTCCGTCACCGATTCGCTCAATCCTAAAAAGCGCCCGGGATTGATGCCGTTTGGGATCACCCGGCATGGGGCGCCGGTCATTGCCTCGAATTGACGCCGACGCAATTCAGAGACTGCGATATATCGATAATGCGGATTGGCTTGGGCGAGAAGGGTGCCGGACTCGATTTGATAATCGGAATTGCAAGCGGCGAGATCGTGAATCCATGCGATGAACCGCGTGTCGGGGAGGAGCGCGGGTGCCTCCCAGAGGGCCCTCGTTAATGCGGGATCAAACGGCATGGAGAGGATATTGTGGACGAACACCAGTTCACTGCCGACAAGGAGCCCCAGTAGATGGGCGAGCAGAGGCTGGCCTTCGGATTTCAGCACGATCTTCAGCGCTATCGGGGATTCTGCGGGACAGGCGCCGCGCTGGCAGAGGATCGTTACATCATGGCCGTTATCGGTGAAGAGCCGGGCGTGTTCGGCCATGACCGTTTCCACCCCGCCGATCACCGGCGCATAAGAATAATGAACGAGCGCGATTCTCACTGGCCTCCTCTGGCCTAAGCCTTGCTCGCTGGGCAAGGATGAAATATTTGATAGCCTTCGCAGTGATCGCTGCAGTTTTGTTCTTTGTGCTGCGCAAGCCCGATTCGGCCCCGGTTGTCGCGGAGCCCCCAATTGGTTCGCATCTGAAGGGTTCCATCGATCGCACCAAAGATGTCAAGGAGCAGGTCGGCAAACGCAACGGCACCGGAGAATACTGATGAAAATTCTCCTCTTGAAACTGCGCGGGGGGCTGCGTTAGGTTCCCCGCCCTTTCGCCAGGGTAGCTCAGTGGCAGAGCGGGGGACTCATAAGCCCTAGGTCGGGAGTTCAATCCTCCCCTCTGGCACTTTTTCTTCGAGTCGTCCTCGTCCCTGAGTCATGGGACTCATACGCCGCATACGACCCATGGGACCCATGGGACACTTGGGTGGATCGCGCTTTCTACGACATTCCATTTTACAGGCCACGGAGTTGCGCCCATCTTGCGCGCCCATGATTGTTTGCACTCGGAGCATTCTCCTCTTCCTTGTTCTATTCGTCGCCCATGTCCAGGCGGTGCCCAATGAGGTTCGAAAAAGCCTCGCCCGCATCACCAACTCGGCCCAGGACGCCAATTATCGGATTCCATGGCTCTCGGGCCATGCCGGCGGCGGATCGGGAACGGGATGGGTGGTATCGAAGGATCGCCTATTGACCAACGCGCATGTGGTTAGCAATTCGCGGTTCATCACGGTGGAGCGCGAAAACGACCCGAAGAAATACACGGCCACTGTGGAGCATGTGGCGCATGATTGCGACCTGGCGCTGCTCAGGGTCGATGACCCAGCGTTCTTTAAGAACACCAAGCCGCTTCCACTTGGGGGAATTCCGGAGATCGAATCGACGGTGTCAGTGTTTGGTTATCCCATTGGCGGGGAACGTTTGTCGGTGACGCGCGGCATTGTTTCCCGGGTCGATTTCCGGCCATACAGCCATTCCGTGGTGGACGCGCACCTTTGCATTCAGATCGATGCGGCGATTAATCCGGGCAACAGTGGCGGGCCTGTCATGCAAGATGCGAAGGTCGTTGGAGTCGCCTTCCA
>JAYUPM010000527.1:0-2627 GCA_043760145.1 Spartobacteria bacterium | reverse complement strand
CGAATCCGAGCCGCGCGATTTGCTCGCGGAACTTTCATTGCATCTCACTCGGAAACGGGCCTCCACGAGGTGGCCCGATAACTCAATTGCAAAAGCGTCATGAATCTCGGAAAAGCGGCGAGACGTCGCTGCCACGAAGATCACTCAATTGCAAAAGCGTCATGAATCTCTTCGGCGTTTTTTTCATCCCCGATTTCGCCCTCCAATCCGTGCTCCGGCATGCCCCTGAGTTGCGGACTCAATCGGTGGCCCTGGTTCCCGCGCAAACTCCCAAGGGCCGCATATTGCAGGCGAACCGGCCCGCATTAAAATCTGGAGTTACTCCCGGGATGACGCCGAGCGAAGGAGTGGCACGCTGCAGCGGGTTGATTATTAAATCGCGCTCAACACTCGCGGAGAAAACTGCGCGCGCCGCGTTGCTGGATTGCGCGCTCGGTTTTTCGCCATGGGTGGAAGAAACACGCGATGGAGTTTGCACGATGCGCCTCGAAGAAAAGCGGGCATTGGGAGATCAACCGCGGCTTTGCCTGGATCGGATCCGTGCCATGGAAATGATCGGGCGTGTGGGGATCGCTTCGACCCCTGACCTTGCATTGTTGGCAGCTCAAAGCACCGAGTCGTGGCGCCATATAAAATCCGCAAATGAGCTGGCCGATTCGCCACTCCCATTGCTCGCCCCGAGTCCTACGCTTTTGAGTATCGTCGAAAAATGGGGACTCAAAACCATTGGCGATTTTATCGCGCTGGGCCGCAAAGAATTGGTGGAGCGGCTCGGCCCGGAAGCGCTGCTTCTTTTTGATCGGGCGACCGGCCGGGTGCAACGCCCTTTGCGTTGTGTGCCGCCTCCGGATTCATTTGAGGAAAGCATCGAGTTTGAACAGGAGATCGAGACCCTCGAACCGTTGTTATTTATCCTGCGGCGTTTTTTGGAGCAGATCGTGTTGCGCCTTGAAACGGTGTGGCTGGTGGCGGCCGAGATCCAGCTGCGATGCGGCTTCAACACAGGGGCCGCATACGAGCGGGTCTTCCAGATCCCCTCGCCCACGCGCGATTTGGAAGTCCTTTTTCGGATGCTCCACACACACCTTGAAAACTTCCGCACCGAGCAGCCGATCATATCGCTCCAGCTCCGGGCGATTCCGAGCCGGCCCACCCGCGCGCAGTTTAATCTTTTTGAAAATGCGCTTCGCGATCCGAATCAATTTTTCGAAACACTCGCCCGGCTTGGCGCGCTCTTTGGCGGGGACCGGGTTGGGACACCGGAACTGGAATCGACACATCGGCCCGATGCGTTTCATTTGCGTCCGGCGAATTTTGGGGAGACAGAGGGAAAGGGAGGGTCAACTCTGTCAGGAAAATCGTTGAGGCGCGGACGGCTGGCAGACTTGGAAGTCTGCGATACGGCAGACTCGGAGGTCTGCGCTACAAGAAAGAGGCGAGACGCCTCTGCCACGAAGAATGAAACGAAGAAAAGCGACGAGACGTCGCTGCCACGAGGAGGACTAGTCTTGCGGCGGTTTCGTCCGCCTATTCCAGCAACAGTGGAACTTACCCCGACTCCAAGCCGGATTCAGTGCATGGAGATCAATGGAGTTATCAAGGCCGCGCACGGGCCGATGCCGCTCTCCGGCGACTGGTGGAGTGGGACTTCCTGGAGTCGCGACGAATGGGATGTCCAACTGCAACACGGCCCGATCTGCCGGATTTTTAGGCAGGACGGAGAATGGTTTCTGGAAGGGATCTACGATTAACCCATGAGTTACGTCGAACTCCATGCCCGCACCGCCTATAGCTTTTTGCGCGGAGGCTCGCTTCCTGATCAAATGGTCGAAGCCGCCTTGCAACAAGGTTTGAAGGCGGTCGCGGTGTGTGATCGCAATGGGCTTTATGGGATCCCGCGTTTTAGCGCGGCTGCGCGGGAGCACGGATTGCGTCCGCTGATCGGCTGTGAGTTAACCATGAGCGATGACTCGGTGCTGCCGGTCCTGGTCAAGGATCGGCGTGGTTATGCACACCTCTGTGCGCTTCTTTCAATGGCCCATTTGCGGGCCCCCAAAGGCGAAGCGAAAATCAGATGGGAAGAACTCCCGGCTTTTGCCGAGGGGCTCGTCGCGCTCACAGGGGACGAGGAAGGTCTTCTGATCCGCACCTTGAGTGTCGGGCCGCCCACTGCCCAGGACGCCGTTGCAGAACGACTCATCGGAATCTTTGGGCCCGACAATCTCTTTGTTGAACTGCAGCGCCATTTGATCCGTGGTGAAAATAGAAGGGTGCGGGCTCTTGTGGATCTGGGGCGGCGCCACTCACTTCCGTTGCTGGCAACCAATGGGGTGCTCCATGCCAAACCGGCCGGACGTGAGGTGCTCGATCTATTCACCTGTCTGCGCAACCACACCACCCTGGACAAGGCGGGACGATTGCTCACTCCAAACGCGGAGCGCCATTTCAAATCCCCCGTGGAAATGGAGAGACTCTTTCACGAATTACCCGAGGCCATCTCCAATACTTCGCAACTGGCGGAGCGCCTTACGTTTTCGCTCGAAAATCTCGGATACCAATTTCCTTCCTACAGTTCTGATTCTAAGGGGGGTGAGGGTTCCGAAGGAACTTCCCAGGCGGATTACCTC
>JAYUPM010000526.1:0-2638 GCA_043760145.1 Spartobacteria bacterium | reverse complement strand
GTTTTCGCTACGCGTTGCACCGTTGATATTCCCTTGCTCACGATCTTCGCCGTATTGCGGATCGAAGCGCGGCATTCGGGTTCGTTGGTGTTCAGCGCCGTTTCCAATCCGATTCACGCCATTCTGAGATCGACAAAACGCTCCTGTGTTTGTGGACCGGCGTCTTTTCGAGGGCATTCTAGTCCGAAAAACGGGTCCAAACACGCAGAACAAGATCGCCATACCTCGATTTTCCGCCTGAATCTGTTAACCATTATGGTTACGGACAAGGACACGCGATTGACAAGCCCAGTGCGCCCGAGTCGCAGCGCATAGGGTTTAGGCCCTTGGTCGTTGGAATCCGAGCTTGATGAGCTCGTTGTCGATTACGTTGTAGGTGTGCGTCACAATGTTCTCGCCGCCCATCTGCATTGTCGTTCGGTCGAAAAAGTTCAGGTGCGAAAGAAGCTCTACCTCGGCTATGAGGTGACAAAATGAGAAAATGTCCGTCGCCTCACGCCGCTGGTTGTGAAGAATCTCTGCTTCGTGTGGCTTAGGGCGGATGACGGCGTAACGAGCGTGAATTGCGGCGTCGATAATTTCCTGTGTCGAAATCTGTGGGTTGTTCCGGCGTGCCTCCCTAAATAGTTTTGCAGCCCATTTGGCCAGGGACTTTCGGGAGTCGAGGAAATCGAAGAAGCCCATGATGCTAGTAGCCGACCTGCGCTTGGATGACGCCTTGTGAGAAGTCGTCGTAGTCCTGCTGCGTCTCAATTCGGGTGAAATTGATCGCCTCAAGGCCAGCAATGCGGAAAATACCGCGCACCTTGAGAAAGTTGAGCACGTTGTCATCGTCGGGACAGCCTGCAACGAACTTGTTCTTTCCGGGGATTTCGCGGGGGACCGGAATGTTAGTGTTGAGGATATGCGCGTCTCCGCAGCCGCAACTGAAGCTGTGGCCGTAGTAAACTGTGGCTCCATTAGGAGCCATGGGGACGCCTCTGCCGGTTAGTTGGCCAAACTGGTATGGGCTGACGTGGTTGTCATGGACAGCGCGTGAAAGGGCCAACTCTGAAGTGGACGAAAGGATTTCGCAATTAAAGGTGCAATTTTTTCGCCTATTCGGGTTACGCCCCGCCATTGTGGTGGGATTTACTGTCAGCGAATCGCTTTTGTGGCGTATGAGCATTCCACAGGGCCGTGCGAACGTCGTTCAACTGGTTTAGGCGCGAGGAATCGCCGCAACGATGACATTGAGCACGATTTTGGTGAGCTTGTGCAGCATGGGTCGATTCGAAATTAATCGGGCTAAGGCGGGGCCAACCCAATAATAAAACCGCACGAATGCGCGCCCACCGCAAGTGGCCAAGAGGTAATCGTCGCGAAACCGTTGAAGTTCGATCACGTTTGGATGATCGCGACCCCCGTAAACTGCTGTAGCTACAAAACATCCGCCCTTGGCGACCCTCATAATCGAAACGCCGAGCATTCTGTATGCGGTGTAGTGTAGAGTTTCTCTGATTTGGGGCATATTGCGCTGCCGCCCGCCAATGATTGAATCAACAAGATCAGCTGCACGGTTAATCCTCTAAACAATATCCTCGTGGCAGCGAGCTGGCATCAACCGAACTGGTGTTGCGAAGTCGTCGAATATCGTCCCCGCCGACAATTCTTGCGGTGTCGGCCAAGACCTCCGGAGTGACACCGTCCGTGGATGAGTCTGTATGGACAAGCGCGTAAAAGCTGAGCAGCAGATTATATAACTGCTCAAATTTCGACTCGCTTAGAGCGGATGCTTCGCTCGCCGTAAGACCATAATGTTGATCCCCCTTGGAAGTGTCGAGGCATACGCAGAAAGCCTCTGCTGATCTTAGCGCAAGGACAAAATATTTCTCGTTTTGCTTACTCGCGAGTTTTTGGCAGCGCAGCAGAATTCGAGAATGAACATTGAATATCGCCTGGGAGTTTGATGTGGGCATAATTGATAAAAACGCGCCTGACGCTGTGGGTCCGGGTCACTGAGCAAACCGGTATACACGCACCTTCGGGGAGGCGAGTCCGAAAAACGTTCGGGCCATCTGCTCAGGTTCGCGCTGGGACGGAGAGGAGGTCAGCGCGTTCCTTGCCAGCCTTCGTGGAAGGTCCCATCGGCGTCGGCTTCTCGATGATGTTTCCAACCTTCATTCCCAAGGAAGCGTCTTGGATTTATCGAGCTGCTCGTTCGGGTATCAGGCCAAGCCCGATGAATATTCGGCGGCGTTCTTTCAGCGGCAGGTTTGCGATGCGCGGCTCCAATAAATCCATCTGCTGACACTTCCACTGAATCTCTCGCATGCACTTCTCTTCGTATTCGCGACAAGGCGAGGGGGACAGAGACTTAGTTGGAAAAGCGTTTGACAGCGGGTTGCGCACGGGCGACCGATTTAACCATGAGAGGTATGGACGGTTCAGTGTCCTTGTGGAAGGAGCGGGCGAAGCGCTTGCCTCAATGGCCGCTTATATTGATCTCAATCCGGTGCGTGCCCGGATGATGCACGATCCCAAAGGCTACCGCTGGTGCGGATACGGCGAGGCATGCGCCGGCAAAGAGCGGGCCCGGGAAGGATTGAGGATCGTGACGGAAGCGACCGGGCTCGAAGGGTTGTCCCTTGGTCAAGCC
>JAYUPM010000525.1:0-2640 GCA_043760145.1 Spartobacteria bacterium | reverse complement strand
CCATCAAGTCTTATACATCGCTCATCGAGGGACACCCCCAATCCAAGTCGATCCCGGGTGCATTGGTCCAGCGCGGGCTCGCCCGGTTGCGTCTCAATCAGTTCCCGGGCGCGCTCAAGGATTTCGATGATATCGCCACCCGTTTCCCGAAAGCCAGGGAACGCGAACTGGCGCTCCAGCAGAAGGCCCTCGGGCAGGGACAGATCAATGACAATGCCGGCATGACCAATACCTTTAAGCAGCTGCTCGCCGATTATCCGGCAACACCTGCCGCCGCCGAAGCCAATTACTGGATCGGCTGGGTTGCTTTCGAAAACAAAGATTACAAGGCGGCCCCCGCGCCCCTTGATGCCGCCCGGAACCTCGACAAGGAACAATATTTCGAGCGCGCCAGCCTTCGAATTCTACTCTCGCACTTCTACCTCGAAGACAAGGAGGCGCTTGCCCGCGAGATCGATATTTACACCAAAGGCGGCGCGAAACGGCCGGTTCCTTATGAGGTCATTCATTGGCTGGGCCAGGGATACTACGAGCTCGGAACACTTGCCGATAAGGCTGAGGTCCGCGACACTCATTTCCGGAGCGCGGCCAAGTATCTTCAGGGCCTCAGTGCCCGGGAAGAAGCCCGGCCCACTGATTTTCTCAACCTCGGCCGGAGCAACCTCAACTTGCGTGAGTTTGCAAAGGCGGCCCCCGCCTTGGAGAAATATCTGGCCGCCACCACTGAACCTGCGCCACGAGTGATTGGATTGCTGGCCCTTGGGGAATCCCAGATCGGATTGAAAGCACTCGACCTCGCCCAGAAATCCGCCAACGAAGCACTCGCACTCCAACCCGATGGCGAGCTCAACGCAAAGGCGCGTGTGCTTGCGGGTGACATCCAAAATGCGCTGGGGAATCCTGCGGAAGCCGCAAAGATTTATGAGTCGATCGGGGCAATCATCGATGACGAAAACATTACCCCTGCCGCATTGGAAAAGGCGATCGATGCCCACAAAGCCAATGGCAACGAAGTGGAATCCAAGCGCCTGCGCAACACGCTCAAGAGCCGGTATCCCGAATACATCCCGCGCAACGCGCCTTCCCCCTAGCTCTCACTCTCACGACGAAGAGGTCGCCCCCAAGGAGAAGGGGCACCCGTATCTGTTTGGCGCCTTCCGGGGTTTGTAGTGCGCCAGTCCTCTGCCGCTTTGATACGCGAACAGCAATTCAAAGAACGAGGACGAGGACGAGGACGAGGACGATACCGACCTCCGACCTCCGTCATCTGCCGCTTTGATACGCCACGACTTTTAGCGTTTTGGGACAGACAGATAGGGGTGAAAATCAGGTTAACGCCCTCCACGGTTGGGGCGACCTGTTCTCATGCGGAACGCCCGGATAAAAGCGTCCTTTCTGTTGCCCCCATCCGCGATAATCCGAGTTATCTGTGGTTAAATCTTTTCGCAGCACCGGAATTTTGAACCGCTGATAACACGGATTGACGCGGATAAAGAGCAAGAATCGTGGCAGCGACGTCCCGTCGCTTTTCTCCGCTTCGTAGCAGAGGCGTCTCGCCTCTTTGATCAGCATTGTAGCAGCGACGTCCCGTCGCTTTTCGGTTCTCCGCAGGAGGGTCTGGTTTGGCAGTTTCCCCCATCTGCGAAGCCGCCCCCGGAATGGAATTGGCGGCCGGGTGCGCCCCAACAACTGGCGAATCCCCGGAAAATAGCTCGATTGCCAGATGTTAAAGAGGTTCGCTAAGGCATTCATTCACCCATCCGCGCCACCGACCGCACGATTTGAACCAATCCTCCCTCAAGTCCTCAAGTCCCCACAGTTTGTCTGTCCCCATTCTTCCCCTGTCTCCATTCTTCCCCTTTCTTCGCCAAAGCCACCAGAAAACAAATGGAACGCTCCGTCCCGCCAGCAGGAAGCACCAGGAAACCGTGGCTCTGGCAGATCTGGTTGGCTCTTCTCATCGCATTCGCACTCGCTCTGACAGCGCACTTCATGCTCAGGCCGGACTTTGCGCTTTCGCCACCGATACTTTCATTCCGCGACGATACCGTCACAGTTACGAGTGAGGCAACGAACCGCACCGACTGGCCAATAACAGCAGTCCTGCGCATCATTGTGGGCTTGGGGAGTCCCGGCACTGACGCGCGTCCGCCGCGTTACGTTGAACTTGCGCGGCGCGAGCTTGCGGTTTCGCTCGGCCCGTGCGAAACAAGAGTTATCTCAACCAAGTTCCCCGCTTCCCCGCGCCGCCCGAATACCGCTCGAATCGAGATTGGAGCAGTTAACAACCACAGCGAATGAACGAAGGCCAAACCAATTCCATTGAAATCATTGCGCGCCATGTGGGAAGAACATCCAGACTATCAGAAGGCCCAAGCCAAGATCATGGGCGTCGGACTGGTCTTGTCAGGGACGCCGAGCGCGAATATTTCGAAAGGGGATTTTAACGCAGAGACGCAGAGGCGCAGAGTTTTTTTTGGGGAATGGGAACCGGGAAAAGGACGCCGTTTGTCATTGGACATTCTGGTTGTCGGCATTTCCCCAACCCTCTGCGTCTCTGCGCCTCTGCGTTAAAATCCCCTTCCGGCTCCGGCGAGTTCAGTTCTCCGGCGACTGCAAAGGGGTGATCTTCGGGAGCAA
>JAYUPM010000524.1:0-2640 GCA_043760145.1 Spartobacteria bacterium | reverse complement strand
GCCCGTTAAGGCGGGATTGGTCACGGACGGCGGCTAGAGTCCTCTGGCGCTTTCGGATTGGATTGCGGGTCGGTTCGACAGTCACGAATGCGGGTAATTGGGGCGCTCCAAGACGCATGATTGCCCGGTCTTGACCCTGTGAGAACCTGATCTCATGGGACAGCATCCGCCCATTGCAAGGGGCGCGATATCTCGCCGTTTTGGGGCCTCAGACTCCTGCCACGACTTTTCGGCAGCGTCTATTGCCCCAACGCTGTCATGAGGGAATGCCGACATCCGCGTTAAGCAACTGACAATGAATGCCGGTGGAACGGTTTTGCTGATCGGGCTGCTGGTAGGCCGTTCCGTCTTCGCCGGGGCGGTAGCCGTTGCGGATCTTTTCGGCGACGAGTTTGTCGTAGATGGCTTTCGCCTTATTGTAGTCCATGGGTGTCTGTGTCTTGGTCCCGGTTTGCAGCGTGCTGCCGCGCCTGCCGTAACTGAACTGGACGATTTAGGCATCGTCCTTGGGTTCGATGCTGGCTCAGTAGGTCTTATCAGACGAGCCCTGTCGGAAGTAGAGCGTGTTATGCTCCATAGGTTGTATTTCCTTTCGTGTTGTGGGTTTGGGTTGAATGCAAAAAGGCCAGCCGGTGAGGGCTGGCCTTTCTGCGGGTGAATTGTTCTCGCTTCCCAGTCAGTGGGAAAGGGTTGGGTGTGTTTCAGGGCTCCCACCATGCGGCACCCCGAAAGCCAATGCAGATCATCATGTCTTGGCCATGCGCTGATGGCCCAATCGCGGGAGGTAATGGATCAGCCCGAGTTATAGTAAACCGGTTATTTGGAGTCGTGAACTATCCCGAGTGGCGACTACAAATCAGGTGTTTGACCCAACGCGAAAACTGCTCCCGCATCAAAGACACAAGCCAAATGGCCTTATTGTAATTGTGCCCCGTCAGGGGCATTCTCCAAAAGTTTACCAGAAGGATCTGGAGCAACGGGATGATCAAGCCAGTTTACTTTCGCGCTATAACCAAAAGCCGTAGCTAGCATCTGAAGTTGCCTTGCGCAGATTGCCTTTGCGTGACTGATATGGCGCGGGCTGCGTCCTTCGCTACGCATCTTTAGGATTGCTTTGTTCTTCGCGGCATTAATGTCATCCGCCGTTATAGGCCCCCAAGTAAATCCCACTTCGATATCTTGATCTGATATTTGGAGGAACCGAGGGGATGGCACGTTAAATGTCGCCTCTTTGCGTTGGTCATCCGTTAAAACTTCGAAGCCTTTGTCAAAATCGATGCCGAAATCAAGTTGACCCTTAACAAACAGAATCACCTGCTTCTTATCTTCACCGAGAAATATTTCCTCAATTTTCTTACCGATACCGTCTGCCGCGACGACCTGACCGCGCGCGACGTAAACGGTGGCGGGAATCCGAAGAGACACAAGGCGCATGACCTCTTCTGCTACGCCGGTGGTAATCCCGCTTTGTTCGGTTGGCGGGGGCGTCGGCGCGAACAGGCTGGAAACCGTGACACCTGCGATCACGCAGACAAAGCAAACGAGAACTGTGAGTATATTGCGAAACATAATTTCAGCGGTTAAACGCTAAGGATCGAGGGGGTATTGAACATTTTTGCCGATCTTCCGAAATCGGAAGCTACGCTAATTTTTTGCGGGCTACGGTCAACTTCCATTTTTGGAAGATGCCTGAGTCGCACAATATCGTCGGGGTTCGAATCAAAGCTTTGCGCCGGGAGAAAGGTCTCACCCAGGCCATGCTCGCAGCACGATGCAGTCGGCTCGGCTGGGATGTGAGTGAGAACGTGGTGACGAAGATTGAAACGCAGATCCGATGCGTAACTGATTTCGAGTTGATTTGTTTTGCCAAGGCATTGGGAGTGAATCCCGAACGCATCCTTCCTCCGGTGGAGAATATTAAGTCTGCAATCGCTCCATTTTTTGCCAAGCGGTCCCGTAGTTGATGCGGTTCGTCAGCCATGTCGTTAATGTACTTCGCTTCCATCACGGCAGGAAATCCTCCATCGTTTTGTTCTCCGGGAATGGGATGTCCGGTTCGTCTGCGAAATAGACTTTTACGAACCGTTCAGAATCCTCCGGCCAGCCACGGGCTTTGAGGAGCCAGTCGGATACAAACTCTTCAACAGTGGTCCGGGCCTGGCCCCGGGCTACCTCCATGTAACCGGGGCTCGCGGCTTGTTGATCGAGATGGGGCGACACCCCAAGGCGCAGGTCCTGTAGGTGGGACCACTTGTTGAAGCGGCCCCAGCCAGAGCTGGTCCATTCCGCCACGCTGCGCGAATCGACGGCAACCGGAAGCTGTGGTTTGAACGCGGGTGCGATGATGAAGGCGATCTTGCGCGTGTCATCGATGTAGATGTTCCAGTCTTTGCTCCGGAGCTCGATGTCGTAGCGGTAGACCGCGTTGAGGCGGATGGTGGATGAGGTCGTGCCGAACCAGGAACCGGTCTCCTTGTGGAGGATCTCCGTCTTGATGAATCCATTGGTGTGCAAGGTGCCGCCCGCCGTCCGGAACGGCACCAGGACGGCCGGAGCGGATGTTGCCCCGGGAGATGTGGATTGGGTGGCGGGATCGTCGCGGAACCACCAGTAGAGGAGAGAACAAAGCAGGATAAAGGC
>JAYUPM010000523.1:0-6622 GCA_043760145.1 Spartobacteria bacterium | reverse complement strand
CCGCCCATCAAGCCGCCCATCAAGCCGCCCATCAAGCCGGTCACCAGTTGGCGAGCTGCTCCGGAAACCGGCACCGGGCGCAATCACTGGAATCGTGCATGCAGAAGTCCTCGTAAAGCTGGAGAAGGCCCTGCTGCAACGCGGCCGATTTTAAGAGTTCTTTTTTGTGCGGACTATCGGCGAAGAGGCGGATTGCAGCTATTTTCACCCGGCTGTTGGTCAGTGCCGCCGGCAATTTCTGATACGCAGCCCAGTGCTTTTCTTCGGTCCCCACAGCCAGTGGGTAGATCACATTGGCGAGAATCTCAGTGACCCGGGATCCCCCGATCAACGCCATCCTCGTGCGGCTGCTCCTGGATGTGAGAGTGAAGTGCCGCTCCCAGAATGGATCCCGGAGTTGCTCGAATAGTGCCGCTGCTTCGGCCGGTTCATTTACTTTGCGCCACCGTCTAATTCTCGACCAGTTTCGGACGATCTGGGCAAGGGCCGCGAGACGCCGCTGCGGATGGTTTGCCGGCCGTTGCCCTCCCATTTTCCACAGATCCCGCGGGATTGTGAGCCGCTCAAACTCCGCCCGCCGTGGCCACCATTGCTCCCAAAGCGTTCGCAAATAAACGCGCGTCTCGGGATCGCCCCCTTCAAAATCCGCAGGATGCAAAAAGCCGCTTACGCCAAAAAGGAGAGCCTCGATTGAGGAGCGCTGAGTGATCAGCATTCGGAGCGGCAGTCTTTGGGCGAGCAGGGTAAAGGGCAGCTTGTTGTTTTTATAACCGAGCGTGGCTGCGAGTGCCTGGTAGAGTGCTTCATCGGAACCATGGAGTTCCCGGAGTGTCGCCAATGCAGCGCCCTTGCGTTTCAAGCGGAGCTCGGCGGCTCCGAGTAACACAGCGCGCACGCGTTCCAGGGAGAGTCGGCGAAGCGGCCCGATGCAGCGCCCCGGCTTGGCCTCCGGGAGATGTTCCGGAAGCACATGGCTCAGTTGTTTCAAATCAAGCATCACTTGCGGCACTTGCCGGTGCTGGAGTGTCCGGGTGAATGTCTCCGTCTTTCCCTGCTGCGTGAAGAGATGCAGAATTACCCCTTCATACTCGGGATTCGCTGCATGGCCGTGCCGCTCCCAATCCCGCACATCCATATCCAATTCGATCCAGCCACGCACAGGTTCCCCGCCGTCAAAGGAAACCGCGGCCTCCGCAAAATCGGGTCCGGGCTGATGATTCCAAACACCGAACTGCACGATCCTCACGGTGGCGCCATTGACGGCGAGAAAGTCGCGACCGAAATCCCCGGCATACCAGTAAGCTTGAAGCTGGTGCTCGGTGAATCGAGGCGGGATTGGGAAGAGTGGATCTTCGTGAAGGGATGTGATCGTCCTCGATCCGGATTTTCGCTGACCCACGCCGTTCGTTTTTCGAGGAAGAGAACGAGGAATTCGAGAGGCAATGCGCAACATAACGAGCGAGAGAGACGGGACCACATATGTTTCGGATTCGGGCTGGCGACCGGTCTCCCCTAAAGATCAAACGGGGGCGAAATTGGAGAATCTTCGCAAAAGCACGCGCGGAAGAAGGTTTGTCTTCGATAGCAAGGGTGAACCCAAACGTTCCACATACCTTATCTATGAAAAAACAACTGACACTCGCCATCGCCGCCCTCGGCATCCTCATCGCTTTGCCCGCTTGCACCACCGTTGAGGACGCCCCCGCCACCCACACCTCGAGCACGACCGAAACGTCGGTGCGTCATCCCTCGACCAGCACAACGGTTGAGACCACATCGGTCCGCCGTTACTAAGCCTTGGGAGAGGAGCGCTTCCAGCCGCCCTCCTAAAATGAGCCCCCTCTTACATGGGCAAAAGCGAACGGACGTCACCAACCAGGCGTTCGATATCGGCCACTTGCGTGTCCCATGTGCACATGAACCGGCAGCCGCCCGCGCCGATAAACGTATAGAACATCCAGCCGCGGGCGTGCAGCGCTTCGATCACGGCAGGTGGGAGCTGCGCGAATACCGCGTTGGCTTCGCGCGGAAAAAGGATCGGAACTCCGGGCAACTCCCGGAGTTTCGCTTCCAATAGGGCGGCCATGGCGTTGGCGTGCCCAGCATGCTTTAGCCATGCGCCCTCTTTAAGCATCCCGACCCACGGGGCGCTCAGGAAGCGCATCTTGGAGGCGAGCTGTCCCGCTTGTTTGCACCGGAATTCAAATTCCAGCGCCATCGATCGATTGAAAAAAACGACGGCTTCCCCGAGCGCCATTCCGTTCTTGGTCCCGCCAAAGCAGAGGACATCGACCCCGCGCTTCCATGTAATTTCCTTCGGGGCCACACCGAGTGAGGCGACTGCGTTGCCAAACCGCGCCCCGT
This sequence comes from Spartobacteria bacterium, assembly GCA_043760145.1. Lineage (GTDB taxonomy): Bacteria > Verrucomicrobiota > Verrucomicrobiia > Chthoniobacterales > Chthoniobacteraceae > CAIURC01. Next base: position 4,258 of record JAYUPM010000523.1, on the reverse strand, counting down.
CCATGTGGAGCTTCAGATCGCACGCCTGCGATTTGGCCCGAATCGCGTCGAGCTCGGCGGGAGTGTAAACGGTTCCCAGCTCCGTGGCTTGCGTGATGCTCACTGCGCGCGGCTTGGGAAAATGGACGTCGCTCCGTTTTTTTACCGTCTCCTCAATGCCCTCGGGAGCGATCTTCCCGTTCTCGCCGCGGAGCAATAATACTTTGGTTCCGTTGGAAAAATACTCTGGGGCGCCGCATTCGTCGGTCTCCACATGGGCGAGCTCATGGCAGAGGATGCTGTGGTAACTTTGGCAGCAGGAGGCGAGGGCGAGCGAGTTTGCGGCAGTCCCGTTGAAGACAAAAAAGACCTCGCAATCGGTCTCGAAAACTTCCCGCAGAAGATCGGATGCCCGCTGGGTCCACCGGTCATCCCCATAAGCCTGAGCGTGATCATGGTTGGCCTCCATCATCGCATCCAGCGCTTCCGGGCAGATCCCGGAATAATTGTCGCTGGCAAAATGCCGTGGAGGGACGGACGCGCTCATGCAAAGGAGAGGAGGCTTCCAGCCGCCTTCTGAATCTGAAATCTTTTTAGAGGGTGCGGCAGAACTCTTCGAGGCGGTCGATTCCTTTTTTAATCACGTCCATGCTTGTCGCGTAGCTAAGGCGAATCGTCCGGTCGTCGCCGAAAGCGATCCCGGGCACGACGGCCACATGATGTTTGCTCAGGAGCCGATCGGTAAAATTCTGAGAGGTCAGGGAGAGCTTGCTGATGTTGACGAGCACATAAAAAGCGCCCTTCGGTTTGACCAGGGAAACGTTCGGGATTTTTCCAAGCCGATCGCACATATATTGGCGGCGCATGTCGAATTCCTCGCGCATGTCGGTGACCGCCTGTTGATCGCCCTTGAGAGCCGCGAGCCCGCCTTTTTGCGCAAAGGAACACGGGTTCGATGTGCTGTGGCTTTGAATCGCGTCGATGGCTTTTGCAATCGACTCAGGAGCCCCGAGATAGCCGAGACGCCATCCTGTCATTGCGTAAGCTTTGCTGAAGCCGTTGATGGTGATGGTCAGATCATAGGCACCCGGCAGTGATGCGACACTGACGTGCTCGGCGCCATCGTAGGTGAGCTTCTCGTAGATCTCGTCGGAAAGAATCAGGATCTCTTCATCGGAGGCCACATCGACAATCGCCTGGAGTTCTTCCCGGGTGTAAACGGACCCCGTCGGATTGCCCGGGGAATTGAGAATCACCATCTTGGTCCGGGGCGTCATGGCAGCCTGGAATTCCTCGGATGTCATCTTCCAATCGTTCTCCTCCTTGGTATGGACGATCACCGGTTCGCCACCCGCGAGCCTCACCATTTCCGGATAGCTCAACCAGAAAGGCGCTGGAATAATCACTTCATCGCCGGGCTGGCAGGCGGCGAGGATGGCGTTGTAGCACGAATGCTTCGCGCCATTGCTGACCACGATCTGGCTTGGTTTGTAATCAATCCCATTGTCGGCCTTGAACTTATCCGAAATGGCCTGCCGCAATTCCGGGGTGCCGCTGCTCGGCGTGTATTTTGTGAAGCCCGCATTCAGGGCTGCGGCGCAGGCGGCCTTGATGTGCTCGGGCGTATCGAAGTCGGGTTCGCCGGCTCCAAAGCTGCAGACGTCAAGCCCTTCGGCCTTCATGGCTTTGGCTTTGCTGTCGATGGAAAGGGTGAGCGACGGGGAAAGAATCGTGGCGCGTTGGGCGAGTTCCATAAGTGATATTTTTAAGAGTTAATTGTGAGTGTGGAGAATCAAAGCGGCTCAGCGGGCATACCAGCTGTCCACCAACTGCTTGAGATTGTTTTCTGAAATTTTGATGATGCCCATTTCCCGCTGGGCATTCTCCGCCGAATCCGAGGCATGCGCGGCATTGACCATGATCGTCTGTCCGAACTCGCGCCGGATCGAGCCGGGAGGCGCCTTGGAAGGATCCGTTGGCCCGAGCACTTCGCGGATTTTGCGGACCGCATCGATGCCTTGATAGCAAATGGCAATGCACTTCTCGGAGCCGGGTTCGTTGCGTTTATCGGCGGGACATTCGCTCGGCTTCATGCCGGCCATGAACTTGACGATCTGCTCCCAGTTTTCGCGGCCGTTGATCGGCCCCAGCAACTCGCCCAAACGCCGGATCGCGTCGTCGGAAAGCTTGAGGTTGAATTCTTTCTCCAGCAATGGACGGGCTTGCGAAGCCGAGTGGCCCTTGAGCTTGTCCATGAGCACTTCAAGCACCGGCCCGTAAAATTCTTCCGCCTGGGCCACGCTCATCCGATGCACCTTGAATGCAATGATGTAGAGCCCGGTCCGCGAGAAAAGATCGATCACGCCGCCGGGACGCGCATTGGGAAAACGGAAATTATCCGGCTTGATCAAAACCAGGGTCTTCTCTGCCTGCGGGCCGACGGGGAACTCGACAGTCCCCTCAAGGAGCCCGCCATCGCTTTCAGAATACGACGACCAGAGTTTGAGGTTTGATTCGGCACTGGCCGCATCGGGCGGGGCGAGCACAGCGGGCTCGAAGTAGGAAACGTTCCCGGTCGCATCGGCGACATAATCGCCATACGTGTCGCGAATGGTTTCGCCGCTGGTCCGCTCATTGACGATATGGCCGACCGTGCTGCGAAGCTTGGAGACGGCATCTTCGCCCTTGAACACCAGCAGCAGCACCCTTGGACGCGAGCCGGCCGCCGAGGGGGTGAAATTATTCAGGACGTATTTGCGAATCAGTTCCTGTGTCGCCCGATGACGCGGCTCGGGGTCGGTCACGATCGATTCAGCGTATTTTTCGACCAGCTCCTGGCTCGGGGCAAACATCCGCGCCGCCACCAAATCAAGGCCCGTTCGCGAGATCAACCGCGCGATGATTCCCCCGGTCCGCGACTTGCGGATCGAGTAAGGAGTGACGAGCACATAGGAAAGTTCTTCGGCCATAGATAAAAAGTGCCCGCGGAGAGTGCTCTGAGCTCAGCTTTGCTCAGAGTAAAATCGCCGCAGGCAGGGATTTTCTTTAAAAATTCTTCGGTTTTTCGGTGGGGGGGGAAGCTATCGGGTGCCTTCAAAGGGCGTCAACGGATTTCTCGGCGAGTATAGAGTGGGGGATTTTCTCGTCCTCGATTCAATTCTTTCTCGTCCTCGTCCTCGTCCGTCGTCCTCGATTCAATTCTTTCGAGGACGAGGGACGAGGACGAACATATCCCGTCACCTTGTCACTCCGTCATCTCCTCCGCGTCGCCACCCCCGTCACCCATTTGCCTTTCCTCACGATTTGATCGATGCGGAACCCGTGTCGGCGAAACGATTCGATCACCCCGGCCTCTTGCTCCCGGAGGATGCCCGAAAAGATCAAGCGCCCGCCCATTTGCGTGGCGGCGGCAATCTTGGGGGCGCTCTCAATGAGGATGCCGCTGAACATGTTTGCCACGACGACTTCCCATGTGCGCGCCGGTTTCCATTCCCGCACATCAAGCCTGGTGACCGTGACCTTGAGCAATCCATTGGCCCGGACGTTTTCTTTGGCCACACGGACGGCGTCCATATCGAAATCCCCAGCATGCACTTTTTTGGCTCCGAGCAACCGGCCGGCCAGCGCTAGTATCCCGGTGCCGCACCCAAGATCGAGCATCTCCCACGGACATCCGCGGAGTGTCTCGCTAATGTCCGCGAGCAACCGCAGACACGTCGAAGTTGTGGCGTGATCCCCGGTCCCAAACGCCATCCCTGCTGGAATAAGAAGGATGCCGCGTTCCGGATGGCTCGTGGCCCAGCGGGCCCGTTCACTTTCGCTGTTTACCACCACCAGCTTTTCCCGGACCCGGATCGGTGGACGCGGGGGCATTGCAGTCACGGCTGGGCGCTTCTGGAGAAACACTTCCCCCCCAAAAGCCGCCGCAAGTTTATTGGCTTGCGACTCCGTGAGTTGAAACGCTTCCAGGCGGATCGTTTTTTTACCCGCGAAAGCCGTGATCGCCAGCCGATCGCTGACGGTGCTTAGCCGGTCCACCCATACGTCCTCCCACTTGCTTGCGCTCAATTTGCGCCACACGTAATTCGGGCGACTGCTCATTTCTTGATGAAGATGATGATGTGCTGCTGCGGAAGCATCGTGAGCGTTTCCATGTATGAAAGCTCGGGATGAATGCTCATCTCTTTTTTCACCTGTGCTTCACTCATCTTGTGCACAAACTTGATCGGCACCTTCGGGTCTTCCTGCCGGAACTCAACGAAGACAAGGCGTCCGCCGG
>JAYUPM010000522.1:0-6630 GCA_043760145.1 Spartobacteria bacterium | reverse complement strand
GTTGCTCTGCCGGGTCAGGTATTTCTGCGAAGGGGTGATCTTCGGGAGCAAGAAATTTGTGGAAGAGTTGTTCAATGCGAACCGCTGGCGGTTCGGAGCCAGCCGCACGTCCGGGGCGCGGCCGATGCGCGGGATGGATTGCCCGGGCTTGTTTACCGTGCGCGACCTACGCGACCCGGTGATTCCGTGACAGATAAGAGAGCGATGTGAAGGTTAACCAACCGGTTAGCTTCACTTGTGTTGCCCTGATGGCGCGCCCGGATTGGAATTGGTGGCCAGATGCGCCTCAACACTTGGCAAATCCCCGGAAATAGCTCGATTGCCAGCGCTTAAAGAGTTTCGCTAAGGCATACATTCGCGCATCCGCGCCACCGACCGCTCGATTTGAAACCATCCTTCCTCAAGCCACCACAGTTTCTCTGTCCCCTCTCTTCGCGATAGCCCTCCTGTGTGTTTGCCTGCCAATGCCGGCCACCGCGGACCAAAGATGCCGTTGCCACCTTCGGTCGGCTTCGTCAGTTTCCGGAAGGCAGAGTGAAGAATGAAGAAGTGGGGAGGTTTTTATTCCTCGTCCTTCCTTCCGGTGGCGGTTGCGTTGTAGGTTGCCCGGAGGAACCCGCACCTCACCCGAATGCTTACCAACGAAGAAATCTCCGCCAGCCTCCTGCTTGAACGCCTCGGCCTGACCGCTTACATCGCGGTGATCACGAGGGAGTTCTCGTCGGCGGAAGATATTTTCAAGGAGGTTTGTGTCGAAGCGGTCGGACGTGCCGAAAGATTTGGGTCGATCACTGATCTGCGCCAGTGGACGCGGTTGTCAGGGCGCAATCGCGCGTTGGAGCGGGTCCGGACTCGCGACGGCGTTTACTCAGGATTTAACATGGAAACACTGGCGGCCTTGGAAGGGGAATGGGCGCAGCCACCGGAGGAAACGTCGGCGGAGGCGCTTGAGGCATTGGCTCGTTGCCTTGGAGAGATGCCGGCAAACAACATGGAGATGGTTCAACTCCACTATTTCGAGGGATGTTCCGGGGCGGAAGTGGCGAGGCGAATGGGGCGCGATGGGATATATCAAGGATTGGCCCGGATCCATCGGGGCCTGGGTCAATGCGTGCGCCAGAAACTTGCCGAGGCATGAGACTTTTTTAAGCCCGATGCAACCCGCGTTCTCCCACCGAAAATTATCCGAGCCTGAGGTGCTCGATTTTATCGCAAAGGTCATTGCGTTCCAGGATTGCACATTGACCGAACCCGACATTCGGGCACTGGAGGAGGAGTTACTGAGCTCGGAGGAAAAGCGGCGACTATTTGCGGAAGCCCAAACGCGGGCCCTCTCCATTTGGGAAGTGCTTCGACGCCAGGCGCAACGCCGCCACATATTTGAGGTTACCGCCGACACCCAGGAAAAGGAGATCGCGTCGCTGCCGCTGCCAGTCCCGGTTGCGCCGCCATTATCGCCGGGTCCGCGACCGGTGTGGTTGATGGTGTTGGTGTCGGTGATTCTGATCGGGATTATCGCGGGGGTGACTTTGCAAAGAAAGCGCATGGAGGGGGCAGCCGTTGCTAAAATCATCAGGGTGGAGAATCCGCGATGGCTGGGGCGAGCGCCTCTGATCAATGCGGGGCTGGAATCAGGAGTGCTCCGTCTTGAGTCGGGTTCCGTTGAGATCAAACTCAGTGATGGCACGCAGATCATCATGAAAGGCCCCGCCAATCTGATGCTCGTGTCTGGCAGTGAATGCTTTTGTGTGGCGGGCGACTTTACTTTTATGATTCCAGCTTCAGCCAAAGGGCTGCGGATCGGGACACCGCTGGGCGTCTTTGTGCCGGGGGAGGGGGAAGTCAATTTGCGCCTCGATGCCGAAAGCGGGGCCGTTGCGATTTCAAATGACCGAATGACCGAATGACAAAGAAAAAGCGGAAAGGGACTAAGCCGAAGACAATGTTGACTCGGGAAGCGGCGTGGATCAACGCGCTGCATTTTTTTGTCCCTCCTGCCGCGCCTGACTTCCGACCTCCGACTTCCGTAATCAGTGGCAGTCGCAGTTGCCGCAGGAGTCGTCGCGGATATCGGCAAATTCAGGGCGCCGACCGAGTTCAAAAGTTTTTTCGAGGAACTTGCCGACGACTTGGTGGACCTCTTTGACGCGTTCCTGGGCTTCAAGGAACTGGGTGGCGATGGGGTTAGACATCAATTCATCGCGGAGGGATTCAAACTGGCTGATCTCATCGGGGGTCAAATCGAGTCCCTGGCTTTGTTTGCGATGGAGCAACTCGCCGATCTGGTTGACCTGTTGGAAAAGAAACTTGAGCGATTCATCGGAGAGAAAGGCATCGAGTTTCGTTTTTAAGCCCGAAAAATCGGACTGATCGACGATGGCTTGGCAAAGCTCCTGGGTTTTTTGAACGATCACGCTGTCTTTTGCTAGTGTATCCATATGCGAGGCCGTCACGATAGCGGTCCCGGGCTTGAGGACAATCCTCGAAATCGGAAGTCGGAGTTCGGAAGTCGGGCGCCCCGCAGAGCGAAGTGATCTCGACCTTGGACGGTTGTTGGAACACGATCCCGTGCAAATCGGCGCAGCAAAACTGACATATGAAAATAAAAGTGCAACGACAGCTCACGGCAGCCCTGGAGAATGCCCCGGGACGTCTCGCGGATATCTGCCAAATCCTGAGCGATCACGGGATCAACATTGAAGCGATCAGCGTGGTGGATAACGTGGAACAGAGCGTGATTCGATTTCTCACCAGTAACCCGGTGGAATCCAAGCGACTCCTGCAGGAGGAGCACATCTACGTCATTGAAGCCGATGTGCTTACGGTGGAATTGACGGATCAACGCGGCAAATTGGCGCGGATCAGCGCGAGCCTGGCCGCCGAGAACGTCAATATCGATTACTTATACGGCAGCTTTCATCACATCGGTGCCCGGACAAAGATAGTGCTGAAGGTCTCTGACCTTGCGAAAGCCCAAGAGATTCTTGGTCCGCTGGAGGTGAGTTGAGTCCCATGAACAAAGGCACGGTCGCAATCATGCCTCCCGGCGCGCTCGGGGTGAGTTTGTTTTATCATCTTACCGCCAAGTTGGAGCGCCTCGATGGCGGCGTCTTTTTTGTTGCGCTCGATCGCTCCCGCAGTGCCCATGCGCTCCGGACCGGTCATCTCCAAATCGCCGGCCCCAATGCACTTCGGAAGTTGCCCGGCGAGTCACTCATTTTTGCGTCCCTTGCGGATGCGTGGGAGAAAGGGGCGCTTCCCGAAATCCTGATCGTCTGCCCGAACCCGGATCAGCTGCTGCGAATGATTTCCGCGATCGTGGTTTTAATAGAGCGGATGTGCGCAAACGCGCCAAACGGAGAGGATCGCCTGGAATTACCGGCGATTATTTTAAGCTCCAACGGGATCTATTTCCACCGAGTCCGGCAGATGTTCATTGAGAAACTGGAGGAGTCCACCTTGCTAGGCAGGCTGCCCGATCTCTGGCCGGACAAGATGCCTTATATTGTCGGGCACTTGCTGCGCGGGGTCACGGTCCAGACCGGAGTCCGCATCGGGTCTGGGGCTGCGGCTGTGTATCATCCCGGGCCTCGGAACGTTTCATTTTTGGTTGGTGGCGATGGCGCGGTCCGGGAGCGATGCATCGAAATCCTCAATGGACTTGGCGGTTGGTTCGAGCGGGCCGGCACCGCCTCCCCGACACGGCTCGAATTCGAGAAGGCGATCATCAACCTCATCGCTAATTTTCTCGGCCTTCTTTACGCATTCGCCGACGACGGGAGTTTTCGCCGCCTGACTGTGGCCCAAGTCATGGCCCCGGAACACAATACCGATATCCGCGAACTGGCCCGGCACGTCTTTGATATTGGGCTGGCGGTGAAAGCCTTCAAGGCGGACGACGATTTTGGGCAGCTCCTTGATGATCTCCTTGCCCGCGCGCGCCGCCTTCCAACCCATATCCCATCGAGCCTCCAATGGATCGATCTGCTGATCAAGGAACGCCGGCTGGAGGTGAAGATGACACCGACTGAAACATGGTTGATTGATCCGTTGATCCGCTATGCGCGTTCCGCCGGGCTTCGTGGAGCGGTGACGTATTTTGAGGCCAGGCGCGCGGCGTTGCTTGCCAAGCTCGCCATGGCAGTCGGCAAGTGCGAGGAGGAGGACGAGGAAAAGGACGAGGATGCTAGATAATCTCCACTGGGCACTGGGGGAGCGCTTTTAAAAAGGCCTGGCCGTAACCCTTGGTCAGCACTCGCGGATCGAGGATCACGACGATCCCTTTGTCCTGCCGGGTCCGGATCAGGCGGCCGACGCCCTGGCGCAATCTCAAGATCGCTTCGGGCAGTGAGTATTCGGAAAAGGGATCGCCGCCCTGGGCCTGGATCAGTTCGAGGCGCGCTTCGATTAATGGATGATCGGGCACCGCAAAGGGCAGGCGGGTGATGATGACGTTGGAGAGCGCCTCGCCCGGAACATCGACTCCGCTCCAAAAGCTATCTGTCCCAAACAGGACGTGCCGATCGTTCTTCTTGAACTCCGCGATGAGGCGGTGCCGGGGCATTCCCTCGCCCTGGACGATGAGTTTGTAATCCAGGTCATCGAGTCGCTCGCGCATCGCGGAGGCAAGCGATTGCATGGCTTTGTAGCTTGTGAACAGGACAAACGCCCGGCCTTTGCTTTCCTCGATAAAATGCTCGATTTGTTTTGCAAGCGCCTCCTCGTATCCGGCATCGCGGGGGTCGGGCATTTTGCGTGTGATATAAAGACGCATCTGGCGCTGGTAATCAAACGGGCTGCCGACCTGGAGCGCCTCGACATCCTGGGCCCCCACGCGGTCCCGGAAATAAGTGAGCGCTTCATTGCCCACTGAGAGCGTGGCGCTCGTCATCACACAGACATGATTCTCCAGAAAAAGCAACGCCCTCAGATGGGCGGCGACATCGATGGGCGCGGCATTGAGGTTGTATGACTTTTGGGTCTTGCCCGATTGCTCAACCCAATAAACGTAATCCTCAGATTCCTGCTTTAGAAAGGTGGCGATGCCGACACGGGCATCCCGGATTCGACGCCCGAGATCCTGGAGTTCCGACCTGATTTGTTCGTCCTCAATCTCGCGCACGGATTCGACCACCATCTTTTGCAAGCGGGCGAGGGAATTGGTAAGGGAATCCTCCACGAAATCGGGGGCGCGCACCCGGAACTCGCGGCCTTTCTTGAAATCGGCGCGCTGGGCGACGTGATCAAAGAACGTATCCACTTCCTCAAGGAGGCCGCTGACTTCGCGCACGGCGTCGGGACGGCGCAACACCTGGAAGAGCCCCTTTTTGGTTTTTGGATTGTAAAGGCGTTGGAGTGCGTATCGGAGGCCATATTGGGAGACCCCGAGGCCTATCTGCTTTGCGGCGACCTGTTCCACCGTGTGGGCTTCGTCGAAAATAATGAAGTCGTTGGTGAAAATATAGCCGCTCTCCTTCTCCTCGGAATCCGCCGGGGTCCGCAGATTCATGAAAAAGAGAGTGTGATTCATCACAACCACATCTGCGGCAATCAGGCGTTTGCGGGCCGATTGATAAGCGCACTTCGGGTTCTGCCCGCAGGATTTGGTCGTGCAGATATGTTGTTCGCTACAGACCAGTGACCAGACGTGTGGATCAGGTTCCACCGTGAAATCCGCGAGCGTCCCGTCCTTGGTGGTCTGCGCCCATTCCCAAATCCGCTCAAGTTCCGCCTGTTCGGGCGAGGTAAAGAGCTCCGTGGCGCTCGTCATCGCCCGTTGGAGCCGCATCGGGCAAAGATAATTATGGCGCCCTTTCCAAAGCATCACCTCAAATTCTCCGGGCAGGATTTTTTGGAGAATTGGGATGTCTTTATAAACCAACTGCTCCTGCAAATTGATTGTGTAGGTGGATATGACCGCCTTTTTTTTCTTCTCCAAGGCCCACATTATCGCCGGGACAAGGTATGCCAGGGACTTGCCCACCCCAGTTCCTGCCTCCACCACAAGATGCCGCTCTTCACTGAGCGCCCTCGCCACCGCCACCGCCATTTCCTGCTGTTCTGCCCGGAACTCGAAGTTTTTCGCTTTCGCGAGCAACCCGTTCTCGGAAAAAATTTCGCGCACTTTCCCCGGGAAATCACCGGGCGGGTTTGTTGGAACGGGATGTTCGCTCAAAGAAATCATGTCAGGAAGGGCGGAGTCGGTGATTTTGGGTTTTGCGCTTACGTGGGTGTCGAGCAAACTAGGCGTTCATTAAATCCGCAATCCACAATCCCAATCCGCAATCGTGCGTCTTCTAGACCGTTATATTCTGCGCAGTTTCCTTGAGCCATTTCTCATCTGCTTTTTTGGGTTTCTATCCATCTGGTTGATTTTTGACCTGAGCGATAACGGGCCCGATTTCATTGAGGCCCGCGCCTCCTTCAAGCAAGTTGCGAAATATTATCTAACTCAACTGCCTCAAATCGCCCTGATCTCGATTCCCGTGGGCCTGTTGCTGGCCCTGCTTTTTTCCCTGAGCAGGATGTCGCGTTCCAACGAGATCATCTCAATGCTCGGGGCCGGGCGAAGCGTGGCACGCATTCTCCTCCCGCTAATGATCATCGGCGTCCTGGCCAGCCTCGGTTGTA
>JAYUPM010000521.1:0-6639 GCA_043760145.1 Spartobacteria bacterium | reverse complement strand
GACAATCAAGACCCGGATCGAGCTGGGGCTTAAGAAAATCGCGGTCGCCCTTGAAGGCCGTGAGGATCTACTTCGTTGCTAGGAGTCTGGAGCCAATGTTGCACGCTCCATCCGGGTATTGTTGTGACTGGGCCGCTGCCCGGTTCCACCGCAATCGAGATCACCATCGTTCGCGGCGGGGCTGTCGCTTTTCAATGCGCCACCATGCTTAACCAAATGAAACGGACATTGCCGGAGCTTGCGCAATGGTTCTGGAGCGATAACCATTTCCCTGCCGGATGCTATTTGCTAACGGGCACCGGGCTCGTCCCTCCAGACGGGTTCGCACTTGCCAGCGAAGACGAAATCCGGATCACCATCACGGGGCTGGGACCCTTGATCAACACAATCACTTAATCGCCCTTTCATTTATGCCATTGCACGGAAAAAGTATCATTGCCGGAAACCCAATTGAATCGACCGGGTCCACCTTTCACGCCGTTGATCCGACGGGCAACGAGCGGCTGGATCCCGCGTTTCACGAAAGCGACTTCGCGAGTGTGGAGCAGGCCTTGGAAAGTGCGGAAGCGGCTTTCATTATTTATCGCCGCAGCAGCGCTGAAGAACGGGCCAGTTTGCTGGAAGAAATCGCGAATGAAATAGTCGCGCTGGGCGATGAACTCCTCCAACGCGCCCATCGCGAAACCGGCTTGCCGCTGGATCGGTTGACGGGCGAACGCGGACGGACCGTTGGGCAACTCCGGCTTTTTGCAACGGTCGTCCGGGAAGGCTCATGGGCAAACGCGCGGATCGATTTGGCCCTGCCTGAACGCCAGCCGATTCCCCGGCCCGATTTGCGCCAGATCCTTACCCCACTGGGTCCTGTGATTGTTTTCGGCGCGAGCAATTTTCCCTTGGCTTTCTCGGTGGCGGGCGGCGACACCGCAAGCGCCCTCGCAGCCGGCTGTCCCGTCATTGTCAAAGCGCATCCTGCCCACCCGGGCACAAGCGAAATGGTAGCCGGCGCAATCGGGCACGCCGTTGCCAAGCGCGGTTTGCCTCCAGGAATATTTTCGATGCTTCACGGGAACGGGCCGGATATTGGGCAGGGGTTGGTCCTTCATCCCCTCGCCCGGGCCGTTGGATTCACTGGATCGCATCAAGCGGGCCGTGCCCTATTTGATGCTGCCAATGCGCGTCCCGACCCGATCCCGGTATTTGCGGAAATGAGCAGCGTAAACCCAGTGTTCATTCTTCCCGGCGCGCTTCGGGAATGCGGGGCGCAGATTGCCGAGGGATTGAAGGGCTCCATGACGATGGGGGTCGGCCAGTTTTGCACGAAACCCGGCCTTGTGTTTGCGGTTGGCGGTCCGGAATTGCAGGAATTCACGGGCGTTCTGCAAAAAGCCATCCAGGCCACGTCCCCCGGCACAATGCTGCATGCCGGCATCTCTCGTTCTTTTCACAAGGCCCTCGCGGCGACCGCCAGGATTCCCGGCGTAATATCGCTCGCCAATTCCGACATGGAACCAGACAAAGCCAGGACCCAAGGGGAACCGACCGTATTCGTCACAGACGGGGCCAATTTTCTTGCCCGGGAGGCGTTGCATGAAGAGATATTCGGGCCGTGTGTCCTTTTGATTGACGCCCAAGCTCCCGCCGATCTTTTGCGTTTGGCAGCGAGCCTGAAGGGGCAACTCACGGCCACCGTTCACGGCACCCCGGCGGACCTGACAGAGGCCGGGGAACTCATCGCCATACTTGAACGTAAAGCGGGGCGATTGCTGATTAACGGATTTCCCACCGGGGTCGAAGTCTCGCCGGCGATGCATCACGGGGGGCCGTATCCAGCCACGACGGATGGCCGATTTACCAGTGTCGGGACGGCCGCCATTCAACGCTGGGCCCGGCCGGTTTGTTACCAGAACTTCCCTCAGGAAACGCTCCCCATTGAACTTCGGAACGAGAACGCGCGGGGATTAATGCGATTGGTTAATAATGAGCTGACCCGGGCCGGCATTTAGAACCACCAAGACACTATAGATACCAAGCTTCCGGGGAGTCGGAGTTTCCCCATTGGTGTCCTGGGGCCTTGGTGGTTAAAAAAAGTTGGTTGGGGCACTTGATTCTGCCCTCACCCCCTGCGACTAGAATTTATCCCTATGAGTCCCAAAGATCCTTCGATCCCGGCATCCCGCAGCAAGGCCCCGGTCAAGGAAAAGAGGCAGCCGAAGCCCGGGAAAGGGTCGTCTCGCGCTTTGGTTGTCGCAGAAGCCACGCCCCCCGCCCCCCACATGGATGACGACGTTTCCAGTCCCGCCTCCGTGATCGACATCACCGAGCGGCGCAAAGCCGAAGCAGCCTTGCGAGCTGCCTATACGGAACTTGAAGCCAAGAATGCCGAGTTGCTTCGCCAGGCCGACGATCGAGTCCGCCGGATTCGCGCGGAGGCCGCAAAGGAAGAAGCCGAAGCGGCCCAGGAACGCTCGGCCCTGCTTGCAGAAGCCAGCAGCATTTTGGCCGGCTCCTTCGATCCCAACGAGACCCTCTCCGGCCTGGCCCGGATCGCCGTCGCCCGACTTTCGCGCTGTTGCATCATCGACATGGTCTCCGAGGAAAGCCCACTCCACTTTCAGGAACTCGCCTTCACCGCGTCGGTCCAACACCCAGCCCTCGAGAAGTTCGCCAGTTTCTTGCGGGCGGATTCAAAGAGGGGGGCCTCCGTCACGAAAGTTTTGCAAAATAACCGGACCGGGGCATGGAGTGGGATCGATGAGGCGCGTCTGCCCGAATTGAACCTGAGCGAGGAGGAACTCAAGCCGTGGCGCGAACTGAACCTGGGTTCTTTTGTCATCGCCCCGCTATGCGCCCGGGGTCGGGTTCTTGGCGCCCTGTCACTCGCGTCCGGCGCAGGACAAATATTCGGCCGCTCAGAGATCGCGTTAATCGCGGAGCTGGCCGCCCGCGCGGCGCTGGCCCTCGATAATGCCCGACTCTATCACGATGCGGCGCAAGCCCGCGAAACCGCCGAGGCCGCCAATGCTTCAAAGGACCAATTTCTCGCGATGCTTTCCCATGAGCTGCGCACCCCGCTTTCACCGGTTTTGCATACGGTTGCGTTGCTTGAGGAGGATCCAGAATGTCCTGAGTCCGTCCGGTCAAAACTTTCGATGATCCGGCGCAATGTGGAGCTTGAGTCCAAGCTCATTGACGATCTGCTCGACCTTGCCCGTATTCGCAGTGGCAAGCTCCAGCTTCATCGCGAGGCTGTGGATGCGCATGATCTGTTGCGCCATGTCCTTGAGATTTGCGAAAACGAAATCACCGCGCGCGGCTTGAAGGTTTCCCATGAATTCAAGGCCACCCGATCCCAGTTGTTCGCGGACCCGGCCCGGCTCCAGCAGATCTTTTGGAATCTGATCAATAACGCGGTCAAATACACACCCAAGAACGGCGTCATCCGCCTTGAGACGTCCAATCCGGAAGACGAACAACTCTTGCGCGTGGAAATTGTGGATACCGGCGTTGGCATTGCCGCCGATCAACTCGGCAACATCTTCAATGCCTTCGAGCAAGTGCACGCCGATCGCTCCAGTGGCTTGGGCTTGGGACTCGCCATTTGCCGCGTTCTGTCCGATCTCCACGGAGCCACTCTCGAGGCCAGGAGCGACGGCCCCGGCCACGGATCGACGTTTATTTTCACCGTTCCGGTTGCCTCCCTGGATTTCAATCTGCCAGGCCTCAAGAACCCCTCCCAAAAAACTATTCCCGAAGCCGTCCCATTGCGCCTGCTTCTGGTCGAAGATCATCCCGATACGGCCACCACTCTCCAGCAATTGCTCCGACGCCGCGGCTATACGGTTTTCCTCGCCCAAAGCATGGCTGAGGCGCTTGTCACAATGACCCAATCCGAGTGCGATGTCCTTGTGAGCGACATCGGGTTGGCCGACGGCTCCGGCCTCGACTTGATGCCAAAATTCCTCAAAGCAGCCGGCTCCCGTCCCGCTGCGGGGATTGCCTTAAGCGGATTCGGAATGCCAGAAGACATTGAGCGCAGCGAGCTCGCCGGCTTTTCATTTCATCTCACCAAACCGGTGGACATCGCGCATCTGCAGAGGGTCCTGGTCTCCGTTGGGCACGCGCTGCTTGCGTAGTGGGACGCCGGATCGGCGAATCTCCGGCTGGTATGGGCAGAGCCCATCGGCAACAAGCATCGGGATCGTGGCGTTGAATGCATGATGCACGATTTGGCGACTGACGCGCTTTATCAAACGTGCGTAGAATCGGCCATGACTCCAACGTCCCCCACCGCCACCCAATCCAATTTCCTTTCCAGTGATGTCGAAATTACTGGGAGCCTCTCCTTTACCGAGCCCATGATTTTCGAGGGAAAAATGAGCGGGGATATCGTCACAACAGGCTCGCTGACTGTGGCCGAAAAGGGAAGCGTGGTTGGGAACATCCAGGCCGTGGCGATATCGATTCGCGGCAAGGTCACGGGGAATGTCACCGTCACGGAACGGTGCGAACTTCATGCCAATGCCGCGCTCTTGGGCGACCTGAAATCGCCGCGCCTGATGATCGCCGAGGGAGCGACATTCGTGGGCAATTCCGAGGTAATTCCAGTAGATGCCAGGGCGCGCGCTTCCAAACCTGCGGCTCCTCGCTAAAAAGCGGACACACGGAAGTTATTGGAGCGCATACGGCGACCAAAAACTCACCGGGGCAACTTCAATGAGCGCGATGGCGGTCCCCGGTGGAGTCGCCAATGGTTCGTCGATTTTTTTGCACTCCTTTTTCCCACATAACATGTTCCTGGTTTTTGGTTTTTGTCCGGCGACCACCGTTCACACATCCCGCGTTTTTGGGCTGGCCATTTCCCGGCCGCTGCCATTCCGGCAACGGGAAGAATCTGAACATATCCCTCCCGGCTTCACGATGGGACGTAGACCCCATGTCGGAGGTCGGAGAATCGGAGATCGGACCGATCGGTCCGATCCGACGGATCCGTCCGACTTCCGACCTCCGACCTCCGACCTCCGACTTCCGGTCTCCGGAATAACGCGTTACCCGTTGATGGCGGCGTGGTATTGGAAGCATCCGTGACTTCTTCCACAAGAAACCGACGCCGCGACTGGCACGTTCCCGGTGCCATCATGAGCACCTGGCACCCGAACCGTTTGCTCACGGGCTACGGCTGGGATGCCCTCACTGCGGCATGCCTGCTGGCCCCTCGACCGCCCGAGTCGATGCTCCTCCTCGGGCTTGGTGGCGGCACCATCGTGCGCCAGTTGCTCCATCTCCTCCCAAATCTGGCCGTCACGGCAGTGGATCTTAATCCAAAGGCGCTTCAGGTCGCATCCACCAACCTCGGTTCCCTCGCCGGGCTCGTGAAAATGATTGAAGCCGATGCTTATCAATGGCTGGCGGATTGTCGGCAACAGTTCGATGCAGTCGTGGATGATGTCTATGCAGCGGGGGCCGAAGATGTGTTTCGACCGATCCCACTCGGACGCCAATTGACGAAACGGTTGCAGGCCAGAACGACTCCGGGCGGCGTGGTCGTGGCCAATCTCATTACGGGATGCGGCCATCATCTCCCTCATTTACAGGCACGGAGCGCATTCCTTGCCGCATTCCCACAAGTCCGCACTGTCCGGCCCGAACTGGGATTCAATGCGGTCCTGGTGGGCGCAACGCGGTTGCTCCCGGCATCCAGCCTGGGCCAGTGGCGCGATTCATGGCCGGCCCGGGACCGAGTCCGATGGGATCGTCTGCGGGTCGCTCGCGGACGTTAAAAAGTTAATGAAACATTGACGCAAGCCGGGCTGCTCCCGCGCCGAACCCCGAGCCAAAAAAAGAAAAACTTTCGTGGCCGTCACTTTGCTTGCGTTCCCGCATGCATTTTGCTTTGAGTCCGCGCATGAATGATGCTCCACGCAAGATCCGCGTTTTCGTTGTCGATGATCAACCGAACCTTTCCGCCCTGATGCAGATTTATCTGGAACGGACCGGACGTTATCAGGTGACGGTGGAAAATCGTTCGGGCCAGGCGCTGGCCGTGGCCCGCAAGCTCCAGCCGGAGATGATCATTTTGGATGTGGATATGCCCGGCAAAGATGGAGGTGAAGTGGCCAATGAAATGAAAGCGGACCCGCAACTTCGCAACGTGCCGATCCTGTTCTGCACATCGTTAATATCTCAATCGGTGGCGGGAAAAGGATCCGTTGTAACCGGTGGGAAGCGATTTTTGGCAAAGCCGATTGATGCAACGGTCCTGATCGACACGGTTGACAAGATGCTCGCGGGCACCATCTAGCTCTTAACCCGGGAAAATGGTGAAACTCGACAACTAGATAAAGAAATGGGAATCGGAATCGCCAATCTAAGCGCCTCCCGGCTGCTGATTGTGGAAGACCAGGTGGCCAATACCTGCCTGCTACAGAACATACTTAACCGCCTCGGGTTCAACGCGATTGAAAGCACCACTGACTCGCGCAAGACCTTCACCCTGGTCGAGACTTTTAAGCCCGACATCATCATCCTCGATCTTAACATGCCGTTCATGGATGGCTTTGCCGTCATGCAACAATTGGGCAAAGTGCCGCGCGACATATTCCTCCCGGTCCTTGTGATCACGGCGGATTCCACAGCGCAAAC
>JAYUPM010000520.1:0-6654 GCA_043760145.1 Spartobacteria bacterium | reverse complement strand
TATATGGCTATCCACAATCCTCGTGGATGCTTGGGATATCTTCCCGATAATGACTTTAAGTCTGCTGATGATTGCGATTTCCCAAATCGCGGGATTGTTTTTGCTTTATCGCTCCGAGGCGAAAAGGAGAACAGCCTCTTGGATCCTTCTAAGTTCGATTGTCCTGATGCTTTTAGGGTTGGTATTGCCTTATTTTCAGAAACCCCGGCTTCGATCTTCCCCTCAAAGTGAAATTGACTCACACGAAGCCTTACATGGGACCGCACCGGTAAAGCCCAACTTCTCCGGTTGTGTTTTGCCAATTAAGCCGGTGAGCTTGCCCGAAAGAAATGAGGTGGCCCCCCAATCCGATCCGAAAGCGGTGTCGCGCTCTAAGCATTACCCACATCTTCGGGCGCGGGTGTCCTCCAGACTTGGAGTCTGCTGCGTAGCGCAGGTTTCCAAACCTGCTGTATCGCGGGCTTCCAAGCCGGCCGCGCTTTGCTTATGCTGACATCTCTCGAAATTCGGACACCACTCGCAATTTCATCGCCATGCAGGTTTGGAAACCCGCGACACGGCAGACTTGGAAGTCTGCGCTACGTTCCTGCCACGACGACCAGATGTGCGTAATGCTTAGTGTCGCGCTGTCGCTCGCCACCGCACTCCATAAAACAGAGGAGAGACGTTGCAGCCACGAAGAAGAAACCAGAAAAGAGGCGAGACGCCTCTGCCACGAGTTTTTTTGTGACGGCCCTTTTCAAGGAGGCTCCTCCTTCCTACAGTGCGCCGCCCCATGAACTCCCCTGAAGCCAAGCATCCGACGCTCAACGTCGGGGAATTTTATACCCGCCATTCCGAGTCGCTCCAACTCAAGCTTCTCGGTCCGGTGGTCGGTTTCGAGCGGAGAATCCGGGAGCCGACCATCAATCGGCCCGGGTTGGCGCTCTCGGGGTTCTACAATTACTTCGCGGAAAAACGGATTCAGATCATGGGAAGCGCCGAGTTCGCTTATCTCAAAAGCCTCCCCGCCGACGATCTCCGGGAGCGCTGCAAAACACTCTGCGCCCGGCCGATCCCATGCATCGTTGTATCGCGGGGAACCAAGCCCCCTCCGGCACTGCTGGAGGAGGCTGAGTTGGCCGGGGTTGCGGTGTTTCGCACACCAATGGTGACGATGAAGTTCATCAACGCGGCGACCCTGGTCCTCGAGTTCGATTTCGCCCCGATCAAGAGTGAATACGGTTCGATGGTCGATATTTTAGGGGTCGGCACGCTGGTGCGGGGGTCGAGCGGGATCGGGAAAAGCGAGTGCGTGCTTGGGTTGGTGGAACGCGGGCACAGTTTGGTCAGCGATGATATTACCCGGTTCCGGGCGCTTGAAGGGCGTGAATTGGTTGGGACATCGCCCGATCTCACCCGGCATCACATGGAGGTGAGGGGGCTTGGGGTCATCAATGTCATGTCGATCTTCGGCGTCGGCAGCGTCCGGCTCGAAAAACGGCTCGATTTGATTGTGACACTAAAGGATTGGCAGGAACTGGAGGAGGTCGATAGAATCGGGCTCGATCAGGAATATTACGAGATCCTTGAAATTCTGGTCCCGCACATCACCATCCCGGTGCGGACGGGCCGCGATTTGGCCCGGCTGGTCGAGGTGGCGGCATTGGACCAAAAGCTAAAGAGCATGGGCCACAACAGTGCGATGGAATTTAATCAGAGACTATTGAATGTGATGCAGAAAAAAGAGCAATGATGGGCTTCCTAACCCGAAAGGCGGATTCCGCTTCCCAGATTAAAATTAGCAAGGTGCTGACGATCCAAAATCGGCTGGGACTCCATGCTCGCCCGTCGGCGATGTTCGTGAAGGCGTGCAGTCGGTTCAAATCCGAGATTTGGGTGGAGAAAGACGGGGAACAGGTCAACGGGAAGAGTATCATGGGCCTGATGATGCTTGCGGCGGGGCAGGGCTCAAAATTGCTTATCACCTGCGAGGGGGCCGATGCGGAACGCGCGCTCAATGAAATTGAATCCATCGTGGACAGAAAGTTCGATGAGGATTGATCCATGCCCTCATCGCGATTCAGCCAAGGCCGGGGTGCACTTTCCATTCATCCGTGCATGGGTCTTCAATCCTGAGGTGTCCCCATGAGCGAGCAGTCCCGGACCGTTCCTCCAGAGCGGCGTTTTCATGGGATCGGCGTTTCTCCAGGGATCGCCAGGGGAACGCTTTTTGTTTACCGCACCGATGATGAGCAGCCCGTGATGCGCCGGGTGGAGGAGGGTGATATTCCGGCGGAGATCGCCCGGTTTGAATCCGCGTTGATCGCGACGCGGGCACAGATCCTTGAGTTGCAGGAACGGATCGCCAAATCCATCGGAGCCAAAGACGCGAGTATCTTTGATGCGCATCTGCTGGTGGTGGAGGATCGCACATTGATTGACGAGGTGCTGCGCACGCTCCAGTGCGATCAGAATAACGTGGAGTATGTATTTGGGCAGGTGGCTGGGCGGTATGCCAAGACTTTAAGCGAGATCGACGATCCTTATCTGCGGGAACGGGCCCTGGACATTCACGATGTCACCCGGAGGGTCATTCACAACATGATGGGAAAATGCGGCCGCGATCTCTCAAGCATCACGGCGCCGCACATCGTTATTGCCCACAACCTGACGCCCTCGGATACAGCGCAGCTTAACCGGGCCCTGGTCCTTGGATTCGCGACTGATGTTGGGAGCAAGACATCGCACACGGCGATCATGGCCCGGTCGCTCAATATACCAGCGGTGGTTGGATTGCATGATCTCAGCGAGCAGCTCCAATCCGGGGATCATATACTTTTGGATGGATACAACGGGCTGGTGATCATCAACCCGAACGACCAGACGCTTTGGGAATACGGAGAGCTTGAGATCAAGAAGACTGTCGTTGAGGAACAGCTAACCAAGCTGCGCGAGACGCAGTCCACCACCCTCGATGGCCGGCACGTCATTCTCTCGGCCAATATCGAGATGTCTGACGATATCGACCAGGTAAAGCTCTGCGGCGCCGAGGGCGTGGGCCTCTACCGCACCGAGTTTTTATATCTGAACCGGACTGAGCTCCCGTCGGAGGATGATCAATACGCCGCTTACCTTAAAGTCGCGCAGTCCGTTCTTCCCCACAGCGTCATTATTCGCACCCTCGACCTCGGTGGCGACAAGTTCATGAGCGCGTTGAACCTGCCGGAGGAGCTCAATCCATTCCTCGGCTGGCGGGCCATTCGCTTCTGCCTGGAGCGGGTCGATATTTTCAAAACCCAGCTCCGGGCGATTCTTCGCGCCAGCGCCGTTGGCAATGTGCGCATGATGTATCCGATGATCTCAGGCGTCGAAGAGTTGCGGCGCGCCAAAAAGATTCTCGAGGAGTGCCGCCAGGAACTCCTCGCGGAAGGGGTTCCCTTTAACCATGAGATGGAGGTGGGCGCCATGATCGAGATTCCCAGTGCGGCGATTACAGCGGACATCATCGCGCGGGAGGTGGATTTCCTGAGCATTGGGACCAACGACCTCATCCAATACTCGATTGCCGTGGACCGGCTCAATGAGCGGATCAGTCATCTCTATGAGCCGACGCATCCCTCGATAATCCGGTTGATCCGGATGGTGGTGGATGCGGGGCATGCGCACAGCCTATGGGTGGGGGTTTGCGGGGAGATGGCAGGCGACATTGTGCTGACCCCATTACTGCTAGGTCTCGGCGTGGATGAACTGAGTGCTGGGGCCGCGCTGGTGCCGAGGGTCAAGCGCGCCGTCCAATCCCTCGACCTTGCGGCATGCCTCCAGCTTATCGAAGACATCAAATATGACGACACCGCCTCGTGCATTCTCGCCAAGTGTGAAGCGGTGGCCAAATCTCATTACCCCGACCTCTTGTAATCCCGGCATCATCGTCATTCCATCATTCTGGTTTCGTTATTTCATCACCGCTTGACCGTTCCATCCGCCCCATTACTCTCCACGCTCCGACCGCCCCGAAGTGAAGCACCATAAACCAACCCATGAGTGCGGCGTTTTCGCCGTATTCGGGCATCCCAACGCCGCTGTCCTTACCTATTACGGACTTTTCGCGCTGCAACATCGCGGCCAGGAAAGTGCGGGAATTGTCACTGCCAATGGCCCGAACACTCCCTTCAATGCGCATGTGGACATGGGACTGGTTTCCCAGGTTTTCTCACCGGGCGACTTGGAGCGGATCAAGGGTTCAAGGGCAATCGGCCATGTCCGATACTCGACCACGGGCTCCAGCAATTTAAAAAATGCGCAACCGCTGATCGTGGATTGTGTCCGGGGTCAACTGGCGATTGGGCATAACGGCAACCTGATCAACGCGGCCGCCCTGCGCGACGAACTTGAGGGGCGTGGATCCATTTTTCAAACCACTGTGGACAGTGAGATTATCCTGCACCTGCTCGCACAGCCCCAGGACAGCAATGGCGTCCTCGCCGCCCTGTGCAAGATCCAGGGAGCTTTCTCCCTTGTCATGATGAGCGAACGCGAAGTGATTGGAGTCCGCGATCCATTCGGTTTTAGACCGCTCTCCCTCGGCATGCTCGATGGCGCTTACGTCCTCTCCAGCGAGACCTGTGCATTCGATCTTATTCACGCCGAATTTATTCGCGAAATCGAACCGGGCGAAGTCGTCATCATTAATGAGGACGGCATTCGTTCCGAGTTTCCTTTCAAGACGGAGAAGCGCGCGTTCTGCATGTTTGAATACGTCTATTTTGCGAGGCCCGACTCGATCATTAATGATGTCAATGTGGCGCGGGTCCGCACAGAGATGGGACGTGAACTTGCCCGGTTGCATCCAGTGGAAGCCGATATCGTGGTGCCGGTGCCCGACTCCGGCAATTATGCGGCCGTTGGGTTCGCCGAGGAACTTGGGATCCCATTTAATCACGCGTTTGTGCGCAACCATTACATTGGGCGCACGTTCCTTCAGCCGACGCAGTTGATTCGCGACTTCAATGTCCGGGTGAAGTTGAACTTGATCAAGGAGGCGGTTGCCGGGAAACGGGTGGTGGTGGTGGATGATTCGATCGTGCGCGGGACGACTGCGCGGGCTCGCGTGGTGAACATGCGGGAGGCTGGCGCCAAGGAAGTGCATATGCGCATTTCGTGTCCGCCGCACAAATTTGCATGCCATTACGGGATCGATTTTCCAGATCCCGAGAAGCTCCTGGCCAACCAATGTTCGCTCCAGCAAATCTGCGAGTATCTCGGCGCGGATTCCATCGGCTATCTCGATGTGGAAAGCATGGTGCGCGCAAGTGGCCAGAAAGCGAATGACTTCTGTCTCGCTTGTTTCAATGGCGATTATCCCGTGCCGGTGGATCCCACTCTCGACAAATTCATCATGGAACGCCGTCGCAACCGCGTGAATCTTCTCGCTGGCAAAGACGATCACCCGGAACTCTTCGACCGCGCCCCTTGATGGCGCCCCCTTCGCTTATGGCTGGAAGTCTGCAATCCCAAACCAAACCGCTCAAGGCCTATGCGCAGGCTGGCGTTGACGTCGATCTGGGCAATCGGGTCAAGAGCGGCATTCAAGCCCTCGTCAAAGGAACCCACGGCCCGGAAGTGCTCGGAAAAATCGGAGGGTTCGGCGGCTTGTTCCGTCCCAATTTCAAGGGAATGAAGGATCCGGTTCTCGTCTCGAGCGTGGACGGGGTCGGCACCAAGTTGAAACTGGCATTCGCCCTTAATCGCCACGACACGATGGGGCAGGACCTGGTCAATCATTGTGTCGATGACATTGCTGTTCTTGGCGCCCGTCCACTTTTCTTTCTCGATTATATCGGGGCGGAAAAATTGGAGCCGGCTGTGTTCGCCCAATTGCTCAAGGGATTCGCCAAGGGCTGCAAGGAAGCCGGTTGCGCGCTGGTTGGTGGCGAGACGGCGCAGATGCCTGGGATGTATCACCCGGGGGAATACGACCTTTGCGGGACGATCGTTGGTGTGGTTGATCGGCCGAAAATGATCGATGGGAGCCGAATAAAAAAGGGGGATGCCGTCCTCGGACTAGCTTCCAATGGCTTGCATACCAACGGTTACTCCCTTGCGCGCAAAGCGTTGTTTGAGCAGATGAAATTGACACCGGCTTCGAAGTTGCCCGGCCTCACAAAGACCCTCGGCGAGGAACTGCTTCGCGTGCATCGCAATTATCAACCGCTCCTCGCGACTTTGCCACACGGCATTCTCAAGGGACTCGCCCATATAACGGGAGGCGGCCTCGTGGATAATCTCCCACGGGTCCTGCCACCAACGTGCGATGCCATCATCAATACCAAGGCGTGGAAAGTGCCCGCAATTTTTCAACACATCGAGCAGGGCGGCGGAGTCGATCACGCCGAGATGTTCCAAGTCTTCAACATGGGGATTGGCATGGTCATGGTTGTCGCGGAGAAGGATGCGGCGGCCGTGCTCGCAAGGACCAAGGCCCGCCGGATCGGCCAAATCCAATCCGGCACCGGCAAAGTCCAACTAAGATTTTAACCGGAGACTGGAGTCCACCCGCGATCGTGATATCCCTCTCACGGTCGTTTCGCTGACATGCCAATAAAACAGGTCTCCAAGCGGGCTTGGAAAGTGGGCCTCGGTGCCGGCCTGGTCGGCGCGGCTTTTGTTGCGTTG
>JAYUPM010000519.1:0-6667 GCA_043760145.1 Spartobacteria bacterium | reverse complement strand
CAGGTGTCGCCGGTGCCCGCCCCCGATAAGAAAAAGCGGCGGGTCGCTCCGCAATGAAGATCGAGGCGTCCCTCCTTGCTTGCGTCGGGCCAAGAATTGGTTACTACCACGCATGCCCTGCCGTTACCTCGCCGCTTTCTTTTTTGTTTTATCCACCCTCATGGGGACGCCGTTGTCGGCTGCCGAGACCAAACCAAAAAAGCCAACAACGAAAAAAACCGTCAAGGCAACGCCTCCAAAACCCAAGCCCAAGCCCGCGCCCAAGCCGGCAGAGGTGTATACGGTTGATCCCAGTGGCAGGGCACCGCAGATCCGGGCTTCCTCCGCGATTCTCATCGACGCCAATACCGGCGAAGTCCTTCACCAGGTCAACGCCGACCAGCAGCGCCCCGTGGCCAGCACGCAAAAATTGCTGACCGCCCTGTTGATTGCTGAACGAGGTGGGCTCGACGGGAGTGTGGAGGTCGAGGCTCCGGACACATGGGCGGAACCGTCAATGCTCTATATCAAGCCGGGTGAGGTTTATTCCCGGCACAAACTTCTCCAGGTCTTGCTCGTCAAAAGCATGAACGATGTGGCCCGCTGCCTTGCCCGGGACAACGCGGGAAGCGTGGAAGCGTTTGCCGCAAAGATGAATGCCCGGGCCACTGAACTCGGCATGCGGCATTCTCATTTTGTCAATCCAAACGGATTGCCCAGCCCCGGCCAGTATTCGACTGCGCGGGACATGGCGAAAGTGGCAATGGTCGCCTATCGGAACCGGACCATCCGCAGCATTGTCGCCCTCAGATCGATCACATGGCGATACAGCGATGGGCGGGTCAAAGCGTTCGACAACACGAATCGTGTGCTTAAGAATTTCGCGCCCTGTAACGGGATGAAGACGGGTTACACCGAGGCCTCCGGATTCTGTCTAATATCGAGCGCCTCCAGTGGTGGTCGTGATGTGATTGCTGTCGTTCTGGGAGATAAGCGGGATGCCATATGGACCGACTCTTACCGGCTCCTGGCATGGGGCCTTTCCTCGTAGGAGTCTGTTGAATTCCTCCATCGAGTTTGAGCTGGCGGAATTGCAGGCCCGGTCTTTGTTCCGGAAGCTCTGCGAAATTGACTCGCCCCAACAGCCCGCGATGGAGATGGCTGGTAAGCGGCTTCTCAATTTCTCTTCCAACGACTATCTCGGGCTCGCCACCGAACCCGCCTTGCGGGACGCGGCCAAGGCTGCGATTGACCAATACGGGGTCGGGGCGGGCTCTTCACGTTTGATTTGCGGGACACTTACCCCGCACATGCAGTTGGAAGAGAAGCTCGCCCAATTCAAGCGGACCGAGGCGGCGTTAACCTTCTCCAGCGGTTACGCCACAGCCGTGGGCGCCATCAGCGGGTTGATGGGAAAAGGTGACGTGGTGATCATCGACAAGCTCGCGCATGCCTCGCTGATTGACGGGGCAAAGGTCAGCGGGGCTGTCCTCCGTGTTTATCCGCATAACCACCTCGGCAAACTCGAGAGTCACCTTAAGTGGGCAAAGGAGAACTATCCCGAGGCCCGTGTCCTTGTGGTCACGGAATCGGTGTTCAGCATGGACGGGGACTGGGCGCGCCTCCCCGAGATCGTGGAGATCAAGAACCGGGCCGGGGCCATGTTACTCCTGGATGAAGCGCACGCGGTTGGAGTGATTGGAATAAACGGAAGGGGATTGGCCGACCAACTGGGGCTCGCCGACTCTGTGGATCTGCACATGGGCACCTTAAGCAAAGCCCTCGGTGTAAGTGGCGGCTACATTTGCGCCAGCAGACAGATCATTGATCTCCTTATTAACCGGGCCCGCAGTTTCATTTATTCAACGGCGTCCCCGCCCGCGGTCGCGGCCGCTGCCAATGCGGCACTCGATTTTATGCTCTCACCCGCCGGGGAGAAACGGCGGCAACAGCTCCGGGCCAATCTGCTTCATTTCGATTGCGAAATGCCAGGGCTGTTCGCCGATGGCAAAAAAATCCAGAGCGCGATCATCCCCATCATCATTGGAACGGCGGAGGCTGCGATGAATGCGTCGCGGTTGCTTGCGGAGAAAGGGTTCCTGGTTCCCGCGATTCGATATCCAACCGTGGCCCGGGACTCGGCAAGGCTCAGGATTACAATCTCGGCAAAACATACGCCGCATCAAATCAGCGGTTTGTGCGCGATCCTGCGCGGCCTGATTAATTAAACGTGG
Organism: Spartobacteria bacterium; assembly: GCA_043760145.1. Lineage (GTDB taxonomy): Bacteria > Verrucomicrobiota > Verrucomicrobiia > Chthoniobacterales > Chthoniobacteraceae > CAIURC01. The sequence continues at coordinate 4,454 of JAYUPM010000519.1, read as the reverse complement.
CATCGTGGCAGAGGCGAGACGCCGCGTATCTGTTTAGCGCGGGTTAGCCTGGGAGCATCAAGTTTGTAGTTCCGGCTTCAGCCGGTCGGACACCGTCTTTTTTCGCGTCAAATTTTCTCATCATCCTCCTGTTTGCGTTCGCCCTTGCCGCATAAATGCGGAACTACAAACCCCGGAGGGCGAGACGCCTCTGCTACGAGGCTCAGTCCAGACCTAAAGCCGCCCGCGAATCACGACAGAAGCTGAAGCCGGCAAGTGGAATGTTTGTGGCGATTCCGCGTTCCAAACAGAGCGCCTTGAAACTGGCGCCCATCAAGCTGGGATGCATCAATGTCTTGAATGCGCGCAGTTCACCAGCCTGCGCAGATCCCTCGCCGTCGTCGTCTTTGAAATGCAACCGGCTGACCCCGACCATGAAGTGATGCTGGTCCGTGAACCCGTGTAACTTCAAACCGCCGCGTTCCGCTCTCTCGGCAACACTGGTGAAATCCACATGGGCGGTAAGATCAATTTCACCCGGGGCAACCAACGGATCGTTCACCCGCCGTTGTTGGGAGTATGCGCTGAGTGTGCCGTTCATCCGTTCGGGTCGATAAAACTCGGCCCGCGGATAACCGTAATCGATGAGCAGGACAAAACCGCGATCCAGCTTGTCCGCGATCGTATCACTCCATTGGAGGGCGGCGAGATTGACTTCGGTGGTGTATCCCGCCGGAAGGTTGGAGGGGAGCATGGCAAGTTGCTCCCGCAGGGCGGTGCTGGAGATGGGTCTATCGCAAAAAGTAAAAGCCGCATCCACAAGATCAACGTGCTGTTCCAACCACTCGCGCCCCGTCCAAGTCACGCGATGAATTGGAAACGCATCGAGTAACTCATTGGAGAAATAGACTCCATTAATAGGAGCGAGTGCGCCAAGGTCATCGGCCCAACTGACTTTCGACCCGTATCCCGCGAGCTTCGCCGCCTGGATACTCTGCTGGGTCGGGATCGGTTCAATGATTGTAAGCCGGGCCGCTTCAAAGCAGGGCGCCGCGTTTTTCTGCAAGGCCCCAAATAGATCGGATGAAAAATCCCCATTGTGGGCGCCTTGTTCGACGATATCGAACCGGGCCGGCTGGCCAAGGTGCACCCACATCTGCGCAAACTGTCGGGCCAGGAGAATGCCAAAGAGCGGGCCGACACTTACATTGGTAATGAAATCGCCTTTGCCCCCGATCACACACTTTCCATTGGCGTAATAGCCCAGCCCCGGATGATAAAGCGCCTCGGACATGAACCGGGCAAATGGAATGGGCCCCGTCTGCGAGATGATGTCCCGGAGGAATTGGGAAAGCTGATTGGGATGATTATGCACCTGTAACCAGACGTATCCGACAGGGGAACTTTTTACCCACAGATTTTGCAGGAATAAATGCAGAGGCAGCCCAACAGAAGGTCCGCTTAATGGCGCTTCTGCGCGTCCATTGACTCGAAAGCCCAGAGAACCTACCCTTTCACCATGAACTACCTTGAGCGCATCACCATCGACCCGCGCATCCGCAGCGGCAAGCCCTGCATCCGGGGCACGCGTATCACGGTGGCCGACGTGTTCGATTATCTTGGTGGGGGCATGACCATTCCCGAGGTGCTGGACGATTTCCCTGACCTCACTGCCGACGACATTCAGGCGTGCTTTGCATTTGCCGCAGACCGTGACCGCCGCCTGAACGTCGTCCCGCATGAAGCTGCTCTTTGATGAGAACATCTCGCCCAAGCTACCTTGCTTGTTGGCGACACTCTTCCCCGGCAGTGTGCACGTTCGCGAGTGCGGGCTGCTCGGCCGATCCGACGAGGACGTATGGGAGTATGCACGAGCCAACGGCTTTACCATCGTCTCGAAGGATTCCGACTTTCATCAGCGCAGTCTGCTTTACGGTCATCCTCCCAAGCTCGTTTGGCTGCGCATCGGCAACTGCACCAGACAACAACTCATCCAGTTCATCGCGACTCACGAGCAAGACATTCACGCGCTGGACGCGGACCCATTTGAGTCAGTTCTCGTCCTCTCGTAGCAACGAAGTTCAACGAACGGATGAACGCTAATGGGAGCAGAGAGGGCGCTTATGCCGCAGGGTTCTCATTTCATGATTAGCGTTCATCAGCGGTTCAATATAAGTCTTTTCCTTACCCCTCAAAAAAATGGGGTTGGAGTCTCGATTCTATAAGGGTTTGCGGGTGGTTTTCACAGGAGGTCGATTGCGAGTTTTTGCCGGCGACCCCGTGAAGTGACACCTCACATTTTTCCACAGATTCCGCAGATTACCGCAGATTTAGTCAGATGAAGATCGGGCAAGGCTGGCGTTCAAAACACTCTAATCCTGACAATGACCTGCGCTTCCGGGGCTTAGTATCTGCGGTCCTCTGCGAGAATCTGCGCAATCTGCGGATCCAGTGAGAGACTTTCATCAGGGGTTCAACGATGGATTTTTTGGGAACGCAGGCAGGAAAATTATAGGCAAGAAAATGTTTTCACCCCAAATCTTCCTAGCTTTCTTCCGATTTCCTATGGGATACCTGAAGGCAATTGGCCTAGGAGTCGCTACCCGCACCTTTAAAGGCAACCCAGAACCCACCTTAATCTAAACTTCAAACGTAAATGGCAAAAGGACGTGACAAGAATTTCGTTTCGATATGGTTCTGGCTTATCTCAATGCTCGTCATGGCCATACCACTCGTGAACGTCATAATGGCGATCATTTGGGCGTTCACTGGCGACAACGCATCCCGCAAAAACTATTTTAAAGCTGTAATCGTGGTGTTCTGCCTCTTTATCGGCCTGACCGCATTTCTATTATCGCTCGGTATGTTTCCCTCCATCATCGACAGGTTTGGAACGCCCTCAAAATGACACCAGCCGAAACGCGAGTTAGGCCACTCGACACCCTCACGATTCTACGCTGATGTCCGCCGAGATTTATTACGCGCCCAAAGAAGGAGCAGCACCAGTGGCTTTCGCGGAGGCGCACCAGAGTTTCATCGCCGCCGGCCTGCCATGCAGTATCGAGCCGGAAGCACCGGACATGCACTGGCTCGTTTTCGAACCGCGCGAAACCACGATTCTTGCTTCTACGAGGGACGGGCACTTTGTATTCGCGACTGTTCACGCCTCACTCGACGAGGAGTCGCGTTTCATCGAGCAGCTTGACGCAGTTTTGCAGAGCATGGGATTCTCAGCAGATGAGAGTGAGGAGTATTGATGACACCGTGGCCTAAACCTGAAGTTTTATTCCGGCGCAGCCCGGAATGAAACTGAATGTTGAGCTAGCGAAGAAAAAGTCAGAAGGCAAAATGAAGAATGAAGAATGGGGTCCTGGGAGAGGAGGGGGCTGCTTCAGCGGCGTTCCCATCTCATGATTAGCGTTCATTAGTGTTGATGAGCGGTTCACAAAAGCCTTCCGGAGCTGCGAAGAGATTTAACCACGGATAACAGGATGATCGCGGATGGGGGACTTGCCGAACCAGCCTCTCCTGTCTTGTTCTTTATCCGCGTCAATCCGTGCTATCCGCGGTTTATCTTTTTTCGGGACTCGCCAATCTTCCCCGGCTCGGGTTCCATCACGCCTTCGCCTTGGGCGACTCGCGATGAAACTTTCTTCCCAACTTTTGATGTCCGTGGCTCTCGCGCACAGCCATCATGTCTAGGCCTATGACACGCCTTGCCTCAATTTTAGCCGCGTTGTTGCTCCTCTGCGGGAGCTCTTCACTCGCACAGTCGGATCGCAATGCGATTGCTCGGCTGCACGCCTTGGTGTTGCCGGAATTCAAACTAGAGCGGGCCACACTCCGCGAGGGACTTGATGCGGTGCGACTGGCGTGGACAGCTAAATATCCAGAGGAGTCTTTTCCGGTTATCACGTTGGAGAGTCTCGAGGTCGGTTCCGACTCCCACTTGCGCGCCACAATGAACCTCAAGAACGTTCCGGCACTTTCGGCGGTGACCTACCTTGCCCAGACGCATGCGATGACAGTGCGCTTTGGTCTCGACGTAGTTGTGCTGCGGCCGGTTCTTGCCGCTGACGAGGGCGCGTGGGAGTCAGTCATGCTGCGGACTTCGCCCCGTGTTATCAGTGCCCTTGAGCTATCGATCGAAGCAGACGGAGACAATGCCGCCAATCGGGCGTTAAAGAAGCGATTAGAGAGCTATGGCATTCGCTTCGAGCCCGGCTTCGACGTTCGCTGGTTTGGCGGCAGCAAACAGCTCTTCATCAGGAACACCCCGGAAGAAGTCTCCAAGGCAAAGGGACTTTTTATGCTATTCGACGCCGGCTACACTCTACGGAAAGGCACCGAGTGACTAACGCCATCGGGCACAAGCGCCTGATGGAAGGGGTGAAGGAACACGTCGCCGATGGGCGTGTGCTTAAAACTGATCGAAGCTTGAACTCTATGGCGGCTGAATTTAGTTTTCGCCGCTC
>JAYUPM010000518.1:0-2656 GCA_043760145.1 Spartobacteria bacterium | reverse complement strand
GGTGCCGGCGTTCCTCAAGCAATGCTTCCTCGAGTTCCCGGATTCGCTGTTGAAGATTGGTGCGAATGGAGGTTCGCACTGGCCGATCTTCCTCGCGCAGGGCAGTCCCGACGGTGGCCACTTCACTGATCGTCGTCTCGGAACCGTCGCGGCAATTGGTGACTTTTGCGGAGGCATCCACTTCGCCCATCTGATAAAACTCGCGCACCGCCCCAATAGTGGTCGGGCCGTAAAACTGTTCGGGGCTTACTTCGATAAGATAATCCATCTCAAGTTGCGGGATCATCGGGGCTTTCACCCACGTCTTCTGGTCATTGGAGACTTTATCCAGCGGCGAGATTTGGGCCTCCGCTGCCCATTTTTTTAGTTGATCAAATTTGATGGGGCCAAAAAGGGCGTCATCATCATTTTTCAGCAGATACCAGGTTTGTGACTCATCCATGTTCATGGGTTCTTCTTTTCTTCACTCGTGGTTTCGGGGGGCTTGGGTTCTGGGGGGTCTCGGTTCTTGGGGCTTTGGAATCACCAGGTTTTGTCCAATCTGGAGATTCCGATCGTTCTCGATTTTATTGAGCTTTTGGAGTTCCGAGACGCTGATGTTGTAGTGCTTGGCGATGGAGGTCAATGTCTCACCCTTCTCAACAACATGTTTGGGCTGAGCCTAGCGTGAGAACGATCAGGGCAATGAATACAAACCCGATACCAGCGTCTAATTTTGCGCCTTGCCTATGAAACATATTTTTCTAATCGGGATGCTCTTCATGATGACAGGGGTGATCGGGAACGCGGAAGATATCATGCGCCAAGCGCAGGAGGAACTCAAGAGCCAGGGTTTTTATTTTGGCGAGATCGACGGAAAATTGGACCCCGCGAATTCCGCCGCGATCAAACGGTTTCAGATTCGCAACGGGCTGGAGCCAACAGGAACACTGAGCGTGGAGACATTAAAGGCGTTGGGTTTGGATGGGGAAAAACCGAGTCCGCTGGTTGCCCCGGAGATCGAGCCAATTGAGGTAATGCCACCCGCCAAAAAGCCGGTTGAGACGCGCAAGGCGCTTCCGGTTTCACCGTCACAACCGCCGGCGGTCCCTGCTTTGCCGGGGCGTCCGCCCCTTTCGAACCCGCAGACTCTCCCGAACCCTCCGGGCCGGAAAACTGCCGAACTCCCTTCGCCCCTCGGAACACTTTTTGCGCGGACACCTTTTGCGAATGCGCCCTTGGAGGTGCAGGCAAGCACCGTCAATAAGGTGCAAGCTTATCTGAGGCGACTGGGGCTTTATCATGAGCCAGTTGATGGTTCCTCGGGCCCTGCCTTGGAGGAGGCGATTCTGAGCTTTCAACGCCGGGCGCGTCTGCCGCTCTCGGGCCGGCTCGATCTGGATACTTTAAACGAAATGAAGATGTTGCCTGGGCGCATGGGTCCTTCCCGGCCGATTACTCCGGGGCGGGGGATCCGCTAGGGAACAACGAGTTACCGCAGTATTTGGTTGGAGTAACGGGGCAGTCTTTTCCGCGTGTCTCTGAGTTTGCTGGTGCAGGGTCAATCGGTCCGCGCCATTCAATTCTTCTTCAAGAACAGTTTACACTGCCGAACCGCCTCGCGCCTTAATTCCCGGGCGTCAGCGCGTGGGGCATAAACAGACCGCAAATGGTCCAACTTTAGATAGAATGCGTCTTCGGCCCTATCCCGGTCCTCAGAAAATGGGTCCAGAGCATGCGCGAATCTGTCATAGAGTTCCACAAGCTCGGCGAGATCCGCCTCCAAGATCATTATTGATGCAGATTTTGGAGTCTTGCCGACTTGTTTCGGATATCGAGGATTTTATCATGCGATGCCACGCAGAATGGGTGCTCCATGCAGAGCGTTTGAATCTTTTCTGCGACTGCATCACATACGGAGATCATGGCCTCCCAGATTTCCGCAACCTTGTCCATTTCGCTTTCCCGCCGGGCCAGCAACGCAGCAATGCCATAAAGTTGAACCACTTGTGACTCAAGACGCGCCACTTCAATGTCAAATTCCAAACAGACATTAGGACCGACAGTCGCCACTCTCTCGTCGAAGTGCTTGAGGGCGGAGTCGGTGATCGTCTGAAAATCCGCCGCATTGAGAACCATGAGGGAACCGTATGCCAGAAGCGTTCTCACGCAATCCCAAAGTCAATCAGCCCGCGACCCATTTGAGTGCGCCAATCCCTGCCCGGGTTCCGGTGGCGAAACAGCCATGAATAAGATACCCGCCAGTGGGCGCTTCCCAGTCGATCATTTCGCCTGCCAGAAAAACCCCGGGGAGACGGGTGAGCATCAACTCGGAATTTAACTCTTTCCAACGGACTCCGCCTGCCGATGAGATCGCCTCTGCGAGCGGCCGGGGTCGTTCCATGGGGAGCACGCAATGTTTGACGGCCCGCGCTAAATCCTCGGCAGAAGAAATGGGTGGCGCTGTGTGCTCCACGATTGCGCAAACGGCCTCACTCAAGCGCCAGCGTTGGCGGGCTTCCTTAAAAAAGTTGCGGCGCACCGGCCCCATCTTGGCGACCAATTGCGCGACGCTGAAGGTCGGCTTAAAATCGATGGTCAGTTCGGGGTTGGGCATCGCTCGGAGCGCCGGGCCGAGTTGATAAAGGGCGCCCCCTTCCAATCCATATTTGGTTAC
>JAYUPM010000517.1:0-2657 GCA_043760145.1 Spartobacteria bacterium | reverse complement strand
ACCAGTTCCAGCCCTTCCCGCCCCCCGGTAAGTGGCTTCGCTTTTTGCTGGATACAATCAATGAAATGCTGGCATTCCGCCTTGAGCGGCTCCTCTTGCTGGAGGCGCGGGATATAGCTGTCTCCGTAATGATACGAGTAATGGAACTCGGCGAAACTGTCGTAGTGTGGCGGGCGCTCGACCCGGACATCGTAGATCCGTATTTTTTCAAGGGTCTTCAGGTCGTCATAAACAATCATCCGGCGGGTCCCGACAAAAGTCATCTCGCGCACCTTTCTCGGCTCAAGCCAGCTACTCTGGACGGTCGCAAACCGGTTATTGCGGAACGACATCGACAGGTTGGTCACATCCTCGATCAACGGCGTCACATGCGCGTTTCCCTGGCAATTGACCGCAAGCGGCAACTCCCCGAGCACGTGCAGGATGATCGATATGTCATGCGGCGCAAGGTCCCATGCCACGTTGATATCCTTCTGAAACAAACCGAGGTTTAATCGCCGCGAGTTGATATAGCGCAAATCCCCGATGTCCCCGGCTTTCACAATCTCCACAATTTTCCGGACTGCCGAACAGTAAAGAAACGTGTGTCCCACCATCAACACGAGCCCGTTGCGGTCGGCGACTTGGATCAAGTCTTCACATTGGGCACAGGAGGATGCCATCGGTTTTTCGATGAATGTGTGGAGCCCGGCGAGCAGGCTTGCCTTCGCGAGTGCGTGGTGCTGTTTGACGGGGGTCGCGATCACCACCGCGTCCAATCCCTTTTCGTTGATCAACTCCTCATAGCTGGTGATCCCTTCCACATCCGGATACAGCCCCGCCATGTGTTTGAGACGTTCCGGGCTCAGGTCGCATACCGCCTTCAACCTGCAATCCGGCAACAACTTAAGGTTGCGAACTAAATTCGGCCCCCAGTATCCGTATCCGACGAGACCTATTGAAATAGGTTTATTCATAATGCTACTTGTCTCCTGTTCTAGGATTTACGACTGCCCCCAACACCCCCGCGCTCATATGGTTTCTTGTCTGCCGATGGTTCCGAGCCTCCCATAGCTGCCGGGCCACGACGAAACCCGTCTTCAAGAGGATTGCGAGGTCCAGCCCCAAGGACAGATTCCGGGTATAGTAAATGTCCATCGCGATCATTTGCGCGAAGGTCGTGCTGTTCTTGCCGTTGACCTGCCAGTAACCCGTCAGGCCAGGGGGCGCATCGACTCGCAATTTCTGCGATTCCTCATACTTCTCGAATTCATACGGTGTGCACGGACGCGGCCCGACAAGGCTCATCTCTCCCCGAAGCACATTGAGAAGTTGCGGCAACTCATCCAGCCCGGATGCCCGAAGTATCCGGCCCCCGGCGATCAAACGGGAGTCGCCCATCGCATCGAGCTTGGTCATCGGACATTGAGACCGCATCAGGTGCTCGAGGTGATTCTGGTGACTGACTGTCTCCGCATTGGTTTTCATGCTGCGAAACTTGAGAATGGTGAAGCGCCGACCTTTGTATCCGACCCGTTCCTGGTGAAAAAAGAGTGGGCCGGGCGAGACCGCCCTGATCCAGGCCATGACGGCGCCCATGACGAGCAGCCAGGCAGGGGCGGTAAGGAGGACACAACCAATATCAAGGTGGCGTTTCCAGCGAGGCATCGTGGACATCTCCGTCATCGTCATTTGACATTCTGGTTTCATCATTTCAACACGCTGCCGCACTTGGACTTGATTCTTTGTCTTCCGTTTGCCGCTCGCCGGCCCATATTCCTGCCCCGTCTCTCAGATCGCCCGGCCCTCCCTGCCACTTGCCATCGCGCTTTTCTGTTCGCGAACTGAGCCTTTTTTAACTGGAGTCAGTCTGCATTTTTTCCACGAGTTAATCCAGTTCCAAAGGTCCGATAATTTCCCCCGCAAATGCGCTGTCGCCTTGTCGGCGTTTGTCCTACCTCCCCAGGGCGAAGCCCCCTCTCTCTCTCCCTCTCCATCGTCCTCGTCCTCGTCCTCGTCCCTCGTCCCTCGTCCTCTCCCTCATAGGTCCCATAGGTCCCATAGGTCCCATAAGTCCCATAAAAAGCCCCCCTTCTCTCCCTCGCGGATTTTTCAATTTCGCAATATCCCGCGCCCCCGCAATTCGGCTATTCAAGATCAATGCAGAATCCCGCGCCCAACCAAAACGCGCCCATCCCCGGTGCCCGGGCGGCGCTGGGCCTGCTCCTGACGATCAACCTCTTTTGTTATCTCGACCGCTATCTTTTGGCGGCGGTCCTGCCTGCGATCAAACTGGAATTCTTGCCGAACGACCCCAACGCGAATGGAAAAGTGGGGCTGCTGACCACCGCATTCCTGCTCAGTTACATGATCACAGCCCCAATCTTTGGATGGCTTGCGGATCGGTATTCGCGCTGGATGCTCATTGCGATCAGCGTCTCCCTTTGGAGCGTCGCCAGCGGCGTGACCGGCCTCGCCAGCACCTTCATGATGCTTCTCGCCACCCGCGTTTTCCTCGGCATCGGCGAAGCCGGATACGGTCCCGCCGCCCCCACCATCATTAGCGACCTTTATTCGGTCGAGAAACGCGGCCTGGTCCTTTCATGGTTTTTCATGGCGATCCCCGTCGGAAGCGCCTTGGGATATGCTTTTGGCGGATTGATCCATCATTACTTCGG
>JAYUPM010000516.1:0-2665 GCA_043760145.1 Spartobacteria bacterium | reverse complement strand
TTCATGGTGCCAATCTCCGCCGCAATCGCCGCCCCAACCCGGCCCGCCACCATCAATCCGGTAAGCACCGGCCCAAGTTCCCGAAACATCGATACCGCAACCACCGCCCCCACGGCCGATTCCATTCCGATCCGGTTAAACTGGAAATAAGTCTGGGCCGCGAAAACCGCCCCCGTAAAGGCCCCGGTGACAATCACCACGAGCTGCGAACGAAACCCGATCTCGGAAAGTTGCTTCAGGAAGAGTCGCCAGCGAATCGGGGCCACGACCAGCGAAACGCACGTCTCCCAAAAGAGCAAGGCGAGGTCTCCGATGTAATTGAAAAGCGATAATGCCGAACGGCCGAAATAGCGGAGCATGGATGAGCGGACCCTCCCGCGACCCTCAATAGGAGCTTTGGTTAGACTCGCAATCGCTGCGTTTTGGTCTTGGGATTTAGCTCCGCAGGGACCGGACCGACAATCCGCGGCTCAAGCCCCAGTTTGCGAAATAGGGCCCGGATTTCCGCGATCTTCAAGGACGGCTCCTCGAACTCCAGATAAACGATGTCGTGATTGCTATCCACCTTGTAGCGGAGCCCGGCCACGGACTGGAATTCGAGATCGAGCTCCAGAATTTTATCTAGATTGCGAACACCAGCAGCGTAAACCTCGAGGTCGATCATAGGGGAAGAAACCTTTAAGTCGTTCCCGGGTGGGTTGGCAAATTCAATTTCGCCCGCAGATGCGCAAATCGCGTTGCCCAATCCGCGGGGAGCCGCTGCGCCCTTCCTGCCGGCATCTGGACCAGCGCCAGCATTTGACGCGACTGGGCGATCAATATCCCGTCGGCAGGACGCCGGATTTCGAAGGCGCACCAAAACCGGGTCCGGTCCACACTTTCGAGCCGTCCATGGACCACCAATTTGTCCCCGAGCCGGGCCGGTCTTTTGTAATCAATCTCGGTCCGCACCACGACCGGATAAAGGCCACTGCTCGACATCTCCACCAAGCCCATCCCGAGTTGTTCGGCCAATAGAGTCCGGGCAATTTCGATGAACCGCAGGTATGCGATATTATGCACCACTGCGGCGCAGTCCGTGTCGAAGAACATCACCTGAACTTCGGTTTCGATTGTTGGCGTCTCGGGCAAACTCACGCCTTCACTATGGAAAGCCACTCCCACCCAGCAAAGGTAAATTGCCGCGAATCCTCATTGCGCCAAGCGCAAGATGTGGGCTAACACACGGCTTGATGAGCGCTTCTACGTCGGGAAAATGGTTGAAATTGGCGGAGCGCGCCCAGCCGCTTCTGCTGCTTCTCGCCGGGCTGATCTATTGGGGGCTCTATCTCCGTTATTGGTTCAACACCCATGATGAAGGCGGGACTGCCGCGCTGACGGCGATGCGGATGATGAATGGCGAACGCCCCATCGCCGATGTGGCTTTGGGTTACAATGTCATGTGGTTCTACCCCGTGGTCTGGCTCTTTAAGATCACCGGCGTCCATTACGTGAAGATGCGCGTCTATTTCTTTGCGCTCTCCGCCGTGACCGCGCTCGCCGGCTGGGCCTTGGTGCGGCGCGTCACGGGACGTTCCTGGCTCGCCTTCGCAGTTGGCCTGCTCCTCGTGGTCTTCCCCGGGTCGCAATTTAAAAATTACATCCCCCTCCTCGGGATGCTCAACACGCTCTGCCTGGTGGTCGCCTTCGGACGCGAGAATCTCACGCGCCCCCAACTGCGTCACGATTGCCTCATCGGCGGCTCCATCCTCGCGCTCACTTATCTGATCCGCATCGATCTCGCTCTTTTCTTCACTTTTCTCTGGATCGGGATGCTGACCATTCAGCTCTTCGACAGCCGCCAGGGTTTCCGGGAAAAAACGCTCCGATGGTGCCTTGGCCTGGCTCTCCTGCTCACCACCACGTTCCTCTGGCAAGTGCCCGTTTACTGTGTCGCCCGCGCCAACGGCTTCGAGCAGGGCTTTGTCGAGCAATACAAAAATTGTGGCCGAATGATTTTTGGCGGCGCCGCGTCGAGATTCCAATCGGCGTTCCTCGGCAACAAACCCCCCGCCATCGCATCCGATGCCGCACTCCCTGCGCCTCTTCCCGAAGGTGCCAAGCCAGCCGCGATGGGCACGCAGAATCCGGGCAAAAAAACGATCCTGCCACGCTCCGGGCTCAGCGATTTCCAACCGTCCGTGAACATGGATAAGTCCGTCCTAGTGGTGCTCACTTATCTTCCGCTGATTGGCTTCGGGCTCTTCCTCGGGTTTGCCTTGATTGGAGTGGGAAGCGAATTTTGGGCGGGTAAATTTACGACCCACAGCCCGGCGGCATTGCTCGGACTGGTGGCGGCCGGTTCATTAACCACCTTTCCCCAGTTCTTTTTCTTTCGTCCCGACCGGCCCCATCTCTCGGAGTTCATGGTCGGGTTCATCGCGTTGCTGGGATGCGGGACTTACCTGTTATACGATGCAAGCCGACGCCGCGCTGGGATCGGGAAGGTGGCGGGATGCCTGGTCGTGGCGCTCTGCCTGGTTCACTTGGGAATATATGGGTGGTTCGCGCTGGATCATCCATCAGCGGGCACCATTGCTGCCCGATACAAACGCAAAAGCTTTTTCAACGGGGAAAACGGTGTCCAGGTATATGCCTCCAAAAAAGAGGGCGTGTTTCTCCGCAA
>JAYUPM010000515.1:0-2666 GCA_043760145.1 Spartobacteria bacterium | reverse complement strand
CCTCGGTCCCGAGGAGTTCTTCGAGCGACTGGGCCATGAGCGCGGATTCGGCCATGGTCTTGAGCTTGGCGACGATGGGTGCCGGCGGTTCCAGATGGAGGCGCATCAGCATAGTGCGATGATTGCGAATCTTGCCGTGAACCATCCGCCGGGCGATCTCCAGGCAGACGCGCGGGTCGGACGCGATGCGGAACTGCTCGATCCGGGTGAAGATATTCTTCAACTGATGACCGCGCGTGATTCCATAGAACCAACCACCCATCGAGAAGTAAGTGAGCGGCACTTCCTTTTCGCACAGGATTTGGACGGCTTGGGTCGTGATCTGGATATTGCCGAAGAGCGAGACATGGCTCAGGTCGTTGATGCGGATCTCTTCGATGGTCCGGTTCTCGTCCTTGACGGCAAGCAACTCTTCCTTGCGGCCGACTCGGAGGCCGGGTTCATTCAGGTATAGGACACGGGCATCGTCGCGGGCGGCGATCAGTCGGCGCGGTTCTGGGAGTTCTATCGGTTCTGGTAGACCAATCGTGATCGCGTCTATTCCGTCGGCGCTTTCTCCACTTATCACGACAGGGGCCGCCAGATCGTTTCCACTTAGAAGCCGCGTTTCATCCGGGAGACAGACCGAATTGAGCGAACACCGCACGCACTTGGGAGAGCCGATTAACGGCGCTGGGATCGGGCCCGCCATCGTCTTGCGCGCGGCGCCGATTCGATCAATGACCCAGCCTTCAAGCTCGTTTGTCATTTCCAGCGGCACCCGCTGTTTTGTTCCGCGGTAATAGATGATCCCACGATCACATCGATACCCGTTATCGCGCAGAATCAGGATCTGCAACCCGAGTTGGATCCGGTCTGTCGGCCAAAGCTCGTTGCCTTCTATTCCTTCGCGTGGGGTTCCCGCTTTGTAATCGACTGGACAGAGTTCGAGTCCCGGTTCGGGTGGCTCCAACACGACCGCCGTGGACTGATCGAATCCGTCTGCGGTCTCGGATTCAGAAGAGGAGACCGGCACGGCCCGCACTTCCACCAGATCCATCTTGGCGAGCACTCCGAGGCGCTCGGACCCGAGCATGGCCGAGCGCGAATGGATCACGTCGGGCACCGAGTCGCTCTGTTGCTCGTTGGAATCCGCCGGGTCGGCCTTCGCCTTTTTTACTGAGCGGGCCGGTGGAAGGGCACCGGACCCTTTGTCCACGCGCTCGTGAATTGCTGCGCCGCGAACCGTGTCGGCATTGGATACAAACACCCCTTCGACGTGCTCGTAGTAAAAGAGGCGAGGGCAATAGACGAATTCGTTAAGCATCCGTGCCGGAAGCGGGTCTACCGGCGCGCCGCTCCAGCCTGGTCTCTGACTCTCACTCTCACTGTCACTCTTACTCCGGATCAGTGGCTCGAAATTGACCTTTGCCTTCTCTTCGCCGACTTCCGGCCGCGCTTGTTCTCTGACCTCCGACCTCTGCCCTCCGACCTCCGACTTCCCCTCTTCTCCGACCTCCGACCTCTGCCCTCCGACCTCCGCCGGCCCCTCCGGCATCCCCTCCACCGGCCCCGACGGCCCAAACAGATCCGGCCCGTCATCCCCACTCCCCCGCCGCCGTGCGGATCGTTTGCGTTCGGTCATGGCAGGCATCTAGAGCCTGCATCCACCTCTGGACGAGTTGAACCAAGGCCCCGAGCCAAAGCCCCGCCTCCGCCCTGACCCCGCGCCAGATTCATGGGAGGCAAGCGACCTTCAATTCGACAAGAGTCTGGTCCAATTGATCGGCGGAGCGGATCAGCGCGTCGGCGAAGGCAGTGAAGCTGACGGATCAGCTCATGGCTGGTCGTCCTTGCGGTAAAAGCCGATGCGGGGCTTCGGTGGATCCGGCGGCGGGAGGAGGAGCGGTCGCAGCTTGGCGTAGAGATCGCGCAGTGCGGTGTCGTGGCCAAGCAGCGTCTGGTCGATCTTGCTGAGTCGCGCTTCCAGGGTGGCATCGGTAAGCAGCTCGCGACGCAACTTCACGAAGGCGCGCACGACATAGACGCTCATCGCGACCGCCCGCTCGCTGTTGAGGACCGAGGCCGCCATGAGCGCGCCGTGCTCGGTGAAGACCCAGGGCATATACTTCCGGTGCCGGCCTCGGCCAACCTTTAAGGTCGCAATTTGCGACCTTAAAGATGCGAATTCCTCTTCAGAAAGTTGGAAGGCAAAATCGTCCGGAAACCTGTGCCGGTTGCGGCGAAACTGTTCGTTGAATCGCTTGGTCTCGACGCCATAGAGCAGGGCGAGATCGCTATCGAGCACGACGGTCGCGTTGCGGATCGTATGGATTTGAGAAAGTAGTGGATCGGAAGACACGGATTCTTGAGTTTTTATTTTTGGCTGACCTCCGGATCCTCCCTTTCGCTGACCCCCGATGTCCGAGTTCCGATATCTGGATCCGCTTTATCGCTGACCTCCGATATCCGACCTCCGACCTCCGATTCCTGATTGCTCTTCTCTCCGACCTCCGACCTCTGCCCTCCGACCTCCGGCATCCCCTCTTCTCCGACCTCCGACCTCTGCCCTCCGACCTCCGGTATCCCCTCCGCCCCCTGCCCTCCGACTCTCGGCCCAAACAGATCCGGCCCGTTATCCCCGTTCCCCCGCCGCCGTGCGGATCGTTTGCGTTCGGTCATGGCAG
>JAYUPM010000514.1:0-2668 GCA_043760145.1 Spartobacteria bacterium | reverse complement strand
CACGAAGATCAGGCCGCAAGGAGGCGTCTGGCTTTTTGAAAATTCGGAAATCCTTACTCCGGATTCGGGGCCGCGGCTTTCTTGGGGGGCTTCTTGGCGCGCGGCTCGAACTCGAACCCGACTTTTCCACCTTTGCCTAAATTGAGATAGGCCGAGAAAGCCCGCTTGGTCTTGGAGGAGATGAATTTTGGGAGGAGATCGGTCTTGCCGGTTTCAAGAAGCTTGGCGACCTGGGCCCGCGGAATCTCGCGCTGGAGGATGAGTTTGCCCATGCGGAATGTGCATGTTTTTGCCGGCACATTTTCGCAGATGAACGCGTTGGCGATCTCGAAGACCTTGCCTTTCTCGCACACTTTGCACTGACCAACGGGCTCAGGATTAACGGGCACAATCGGCTCGCCGTTCCCGCCCGCCTGGTCGTTATCGAAATCGAATTTCTGTTTATGATCTTCGCCAATGGCGATGACGGCGGAAAACGCGCGCCCAAGTTTGCTGCGGAAGCCCTCAAGCGGGCCGACCTTGCCGGCGGTGAGAAGTGTGATCACTTCATCCCGCTCGAGTTCGCGGCCAGCCATTGATTTCCAAATGATCAGTTTGCACTCCGGGTTGGGGCATTCGTAAGCCTTGTAACTTTCCTTGAATGGCCCCGGGCTCTTGCACTTGGGACAGGCCGCCTCGAGCGCGCGAAACTCGCCGCGGATTTCTTTCCCCATTCCCGCGCGGACTTTGTCAACCACATCCGTCGTCAACTGGCGGATCTGCGTCATGAATTCGCCCCGCGAAAGTTCGCCGCGCTCCATGTGTTTGAGCTTGGACTCCCACTCGCCGGTGAGCTCTGGTTTGGTAAGTGTCTCCGCGTGAAGATCGCGCAGGAGAGTGATCAGCGAGATCCCCTTGGCGGTCACGATCAGGTCACGTTGCTGGCGGATGATGTATCCCTCGTTGAGCAATCCTTCGATCACCTGGGCCCGTGTGGCCGGCGTTCCAAGGCCCCGCTCACTCATCGCTTCGCGTAACTCCTCGTCGTCGATCAGTTTGCCAGCCCCTTCCATTGCGCTGAGCAACGTCCCTTCGTTGAAACGCGCCGGCGGCTTGGTCTCACTCTCCTTGATCTCAATGGCTTCGGTCCGCGCAGACTCGCCACTGTTGATGGGGACAATCGCGCGTTCGCTTTCATTGCCGGGAGCGCTTTCGCTTTGGCGTCCGTAAACGGCCATCCAACCCGGATCGATCACGATCTTTCCTTCGGTCTTGAATTTTTCGTCCAGCACCGTGGTGATCCGCGTTGTCACCTCAAACTGGGCGGCTGGATAAAACACAGCGATGAATCGGCGCGCCACCATGTCGAATAATTTCTGCTCAGTCTCGGAGAGATTCCGGGGGGCAGTGCCAGTGGGAACGATTGCGAAGTGATCGCTCACCTTCGCATTATTAAAGATCCGTTTGTTTGCCCGCACCCACCCTTGTTCGAGCGCCTTGCTCGCGTGGGTGGCCAGCGATGGATCCTCAAAATCCGCCATCACCCGTTTGGCTGTGCCCAGATGATCCTCGGGAAGATAGCGCGAATCGGTTCGCGGATATGTCAGCGCCTTGTGTTTCTCGTAAAGCGCTTGGGCGATCTGAAGCGTCATTTTTGCGGGAAACCCGAACCTGGAGTTCGCTTCGCGTTGGAGCGACGTCAAATCGTAAAGCAACGGCGGCGCCTGGGTTGTCGGTTGCTTCTTCTCCTCTATGATGCCGGGTTTGCCGTCGCATTTCGCCTTGATCGCTTCCGCCATGCTCCGGTCCCAGATCCGTTCCGCGCGCCCCTCTTCCTCCGCATTCTTTTTAAACGCGGGATCGAACCATCGGCCCCGATAACTCCCCGCGCTGACACCGAAATCGGCCAGCACCTCGAAATAGGTTCGCGGCTTGAACCCCCGAATTTTCAGTTCCCGGTCGGCGAGGATCGCGAGTGTCGGAGTTTGGACCCTGCCCGAGGTGGTTTTGTTAAAGCCGCCGCCCTGCGAATTAAAGGCGGTCAGGGCCCGGGTCGCATTGATTCCCACAAGCCAGTCGGCTTCGCTCCGGCTTAATGCGGCATCGGCCAGGGGCTGCATATCGGCGTCGGTGCGCAACCGCGTAAATGCGGTGCGAATCGCATCGGTGGTCATCGATTGCAACCAGAGCCGCTGGGAGGGTTTGGAAACGCCCACCGCCTTGACGATGTTTCTAAAAATCAACTCACCTTCCCGGCCTGCATCGCACGCATTAATCACCGCAGTGACATCCTTGCGCTTGAGCAACCGCTTCAGCACCGCGAGCCGGTTCGCATTTTTCTCAATCGGCACAAGATCGAAATGAGGGGGGAGCGACGGGAGATTCTCCATCTTCCATTTCCCGGTCCTTGGCTCGAACCCTTCCGGGGGCGCTATTTCAAGCAAATGCCCCACGGCCGAGGAGATGACAAATTTCTCGTTTTCGAAGAAATCCCCCTCCTTTTTGACGCCAAGCGCCTTGGCTAGATCACTGGCGACACTTGGTTTTTCGGCGATGACTAGGGTTTTGGACATGTGTGGCTTGGCTTCTTTGATTCCGCATAAATGCGGCCCGAGCCTACTTTTTTCGCCGGGGGCGTGGAACCTATGAGAGCTCGTTAGCTTTGGTCAAACCGCATTTTTGAGGGGGC
>JAYUPM010000513.1:0-2669 GCA_043760145.1 Spartobacteria bacterium | reverse complement strand
GAAACGCCCGGCGCGAGGGGGAGGAATAGTGCATGGCCCGTTATTGAGTGGGGCGAAGAGAGCGTCAACCTCAACGATTTTTGGGTCAACTTTAAACGGCTTATTCCAATTTAAACCCTCAGCGGGATCGGCGGACCGGTTTGCCCGGACTCGCCAGCACTTTGCTAAACGGCTTGCCCGCACAACCCGAGGGGACATCCATCTTCAATGCCGCACATAACGTCGGCACGATGTCGCTGATGCAAAATTCATCCGCATACCGGCCCTGGTTAAAGGCAGCCCCATAAAAAAGAACAGGCACGTGGGTATCGTATGAATACGGCGAACCGTGGTTGGTTCCAGCGGGCAAAATATCCAACCCCACCAGCGAACGTTCAGGAATATAAAACGGTTTAAAAATCAGCACTGCGTCCGCCCCGCGCTCGGAGTTATACCCTTTAATAATGCGTTGCCCAACGACTCCCGGCGCTTTGCCCTCCAATAGCTGGGCCCGACTGTAACATGCCTGGAACTTGCCCGTTTCAAACGCCCATTCCCGAATATAATCAGTCACAGATTCCGCTGTGATCCCGTGTTCCTTGAGAACCGCATGATCCAAATAAAGCATTCCGTCGGAGAGCCGTGGATTAAGGATGAATTTGCCGGGCCCGAATCGTTCCGTGAGCTTGGCGCGGAGTCCGATCAAAAGGGCGTCGGCATCGACCCGCTCCGCATCGAGGCCCTGGGCGGCGGCATATTCAGGAGTGGGAGCGACACCATGATCGGCGGTAAGGACCAACGCGATATTTGCCAGGCCGAACTTCTTATCGAGGTAACCCAACAGATCGGCGAGCTGCCGATCCATGCGCAACGTAATATCCTGGATCTCATGAGAGTAAGGACCGAAGCGATGACCGCAATAATCGATGGAGGAAAAGGAGACACACAACAAGTCGGGCTGAGTCCCCTGTCCCAGGTTCTCCCCGTCGATGGCCGCCTTGGCAAACTCCAGCAGCAACTGGTTGCCAAAGGGTGTCGGCATGATCGACTCAAACCCTTCGCCCATCCGGGAAATAATCGCATGAGGAAAGGTCGATGTTTTTTCCCCGGAGAGCGTCCCCTCACCAGCCGCTGCGTCTTCTCCCGTATATAACTTCGGATCCAGCAAACGCTCCCATTTTGCCCCGATGAATTCCGAGGCGCGCTTGCGTTGATTGAAAGCCTCCACCCATCCCGGAAGCTCAGGCTTGTAATAACTGCTCGTAACGAAATTCCCGCTCGCCGATTCAAACCAATAAGCGCCGGCCGGTTTCTTGCCAGCGGGCAGGATTGCGCCCCGATCCTTCATCGAAATCCCGACCACCTTGGATTGGAAATGGAGTCTAAGTTGATCGGCGAAATTTGTGCCGATGAAATTGCGGGGCGACATCCTGCCGGCTGTGGTGAGCGTCCCGACCCCTTGCGCACTGGGATCGCCGACACAGTAAACGAATTTCCCGGTCTGCCTATCGAACCATTCATTGCCAATGACCCCATGGGCGTCGGGTGTCGCGCCACTGAGGAAACTGGCATGACCGGGCCCGGTGGTTGTGGGCCCATACTCATAATTGGCGGAGGTCATGAATGCGCCGCGCTCAGTGAGCAGGCGAAAGCCACCCTCGCCAAACTGGTCACTGAAACGCTCAAGATAATCGTAGCGCAACTGGTCGATCAGTATGGCAACGATCAACTTGGGCCGCTCAGCAATCGCGGCACCACTGATTCCCCAAACAAATAAAGCCGCCACCCAAATGGTTTTCATCTTCATGCCGACAACATCGCGGGTCCGCCCTCTTTCCACCAGTTCTTTACCCACGGAATACTGACTTCGGCCCACGGAACAACACGGAATCTTTGCCCACGGAAGTCACGGAACAACACGGAAATTAACTATTGTCCGCAGATCAGCCTCGCCACATCAGAGGTTGCGACCCCAGCCACTACTTTTGTTTCCGTGCAATTCCGTGAATTCCTGGGGCCAAAAGTTCCGTGTTCTTCGGTGTATATCATCGAGCTTCGGCCCACGGAACAACACGGAATCTTTGCCCGCGGAAGTCACGGAACAACACGGAAATTAACTGTTGTCCGCAGATCAGCCTTGCTACATCAGAGGTTGCAACCCCAGCCACTACTTTTGTTTCCGTGCAATTCCGTGTATTCCATGGGCCAACAATTCCGTGTTCTTCCGTGTATTCCGTGGGCAAAGAATCCGTGTAATTCCGTGGCTTTAATCAGGGCATTTCCCGATATCAGCCCAGAAGCTTTCCACGTATTCCGTGGTGGGTGATGGAAATGAGGCTATGAGGAACGACTTGAAATATTGTGATGAGACTTATCGGATTCGTGGGGCTTGTTTCGAAGTCCACAAGGAGAAGGGGACGGGATTTACTGAGCCAATTTATCAGGAGTGCCTTGAAAAGGAATTGGAGTTGCAAGGTATACCGTTTAAAGCCAGCCATCAAATCCCGCTCGTATATAAAGGATGCCGGCTTGCCCATACGTTTATTCCGGACCTGATTTGCTTCGATATGATCATCATCGAACTGAAGGCCGTCTCACAACTAACCAATGATCACCGGGCTCAAATCATCAATTATTTGAAAGCAACTTCACTGAAACTGGGACTGCTGGTGAACTTCGGCCACCATTCC
>JAYUPM010000512.1:0-6700 GCA_043760145.1 Spartobacteria bacterium | reverse complement strand
TTGCCCGCAGCGGTAAGTTGGTTGATGATTTCATAAATCTCGACCTTTGCGCCCACATCAATCCCGCGGGTTGGTTCATCGAGAAAAATCACCCGCGGCTCAGTCATGAGCGCCTTGCCGAGCACCACCTTTTGTTGGTTGCCCCCGGAAAGCTTCCCGACACTCGCCTCGAGATTAGGCGCCTTGACTTGCAGCGTCGTGAATGCGTCGTGGTTGCGTCGAAACTCGCGTTCTGTATTGATCATCCCCCTTGGAGCCAGCGCTCCCAAGGCCGAGAGCGATAGGTTGAATCCAATGGATTCCTCGAGGAAAAGTCCATATCGGCGCCGGTCCTCGCTCACCAATGCGATGCCGCGCCGCAGCACTTGGGCGGGAGTCGCGAGACCGAGTTCGCTTCCTTCAAATTCCACCCGGCCGGCTTGTCGAATGCCCCATGCCCCAAAAAGATGCATCAATAGTTCCGTCCTTCCGGCCCCCATCAATCCGCCAATCCCGAGCACCTCGCCCTCAGCCAGTGAGAAAGAAACATCGTGAAGCACTTCTTTCCCGGTGCGGGGATCGATCACGCTCAAGCCCTCCACTCGCATCAATATCCCGGGGCAGGGGAGTTCCTTCTCCCTGGCCTGCCTCGGAAATAGATCCGCGATCTCGCGCCCGACCATTTCCCGGATAATTGCCGCCTTCGTCGTTGCTGCAGTGTCGTGGGTGGCGATGGTCGAGCCATCCCGCAGCACTGTAATCCGGTCCGCAATGGCGAAGACTTCCTCAAGGCGATGGGAAATATAAATGCACGCGATGCCCCGGTGGCGCAGGTCGCGCAATATTCCGAGGAGTATCTGAACCTCATGCTCGGAAAGCGCAGCAGTCGGTTCATCGAGAATCAAAATGCCCGAGTTTTTGCGGAGTGCCTTGATGATCTCCACAAGCTGCTTTTGGCCCACACCCAAATCCTTGCATTGCGTGAGCGGGTCAAGATTCACGTTGAACTTCTCAAGCAACACCTGCGATTCCCTTTGGATGCGAGCCCAGTCGATTAGCCCGTTGCGCCTCGGTTCCGCTCCCAAAAATATATTCTCGGCCACACTCAATTCTTCGATCAACGCGAGCTCCTGGTATATCACCGCAATCCCGGCGTGCCCCGCATCACGGATCGAACCAAACTTCGCGGTTTCCCCGTTTACCCGCAGTTCGCCTTCGTAACTTCCATAGCTGTGTATGCCTGAGAGGAGCTTGATGAGTGTCGATTTGCCCGCGCCGTTTTCTCCACAAATTGCATGAATCTCACCGGGGCGCAGGTCAAAGGAGACCTCTTTAAGCGCGGTGACACCCGGAAAAGACTTGGTGATCCGGTGGGCGGAAAGGATCGGGTTCATAACTGCCAGCAGCGGATTGGGAGCCTAGCGTGACTCCTTGGGGGCGTCTTGATAGATGGCTTTGGCTTTGTGGAATCCATCCTGGATCACAGTCTCCTTAAGGTTCTCCTTGGTGACCGCGATCACATCAAGAAGGACGCTCGGCACATTGATCTTTCCATTATCGATCCCGCCCCGCGCGATCACCGGCTGGCCTTTGGCAAGCTTCACCGCCACTTCAATGGCTTGCGTCGCCAATTGGCTTAGCGGCTTGTAAATGGTCATCGATTGGGTCCCTGCCACTAGCCGCTGGCATGCAGCCAATTCCGCGTCCTGCCCCGTCACAAGAATCTTCCCGGCCAATCCTTCATCCGTGAGCGCCTGGATCGCGCCCGCTGCCGTCCCGTCATTGGAGGCAAGGATCGCATCGAACGGGAGGCCTGTCTTGTTCCCGGCTTTGGTGATGGCGGCATTGGTGATTTTCTTTGCATTCTCCGGCCGCCAATCCTCGGCCCAATCTTCATGGACGATCTCGATGCTCCCTTTTTCGATGAGCGGTTGAAGGACCAGATCCTGTCCTTGTTTGAAGAGGAGCGCGTTGTTGTCTGTCTTGGCACCGTAAATTCGGAGGACGCGTTTTTTGCCGGCCCCGGCGCGAAACTGATCGGCGAGATAAGCGGCCTGGAGTTGCCCCACTTTGACGTTGTCGAAAGTCATGTAGAGATCGACATCCGCGCCAGTGATGAGCCGGTCATACGCGAGCACCGGGATGTTTGCCTCGTGGGCCATGGCAACGGCCTTGGCCATGGCGGCTCCATTGTGCGCGATGATGATCAGGACATCGACCTTCGAGGTGATCAGCGCCTGGACATCCCCGATCTGCCGCGTGTCGTCGCTATTGGCCGAATGCACAATCACCTCAGCCCCCAGCTCCGCGGCCCGCTTCAAAATCATGTCCCGATCTCCCTGCCATCGTTCTTCCTTTAAAGTGTCCATCGAGAGCCCGATCCGCGGTTTGGTTTGCGTTGGACCCGCAGCTGACCCGCTACCGCCCCTCGCAATCACCAACCCGATGAGAACGCTCAAAAGACATGAGCCGATTACGAGAAAAATTCGGGGATTCATAAGTGTCCGGGGGTTTTAAAGAATTGGATTGCAGCAGGAAGCCGAAGGTGAGGCGGAGGTTAAGCAGAGCCGTTGCGAAATGCCAAATGTCCTTGAATATTCAACCTCTCCCTCCTGCCAGCGAAATGTTTGGCGAAGAATTTTTGTTTCGTTGGGAGCCCACTGCATCCAATCTTCGGCCCAACCACTATGGCACTCAGTCGGATCTGGTCGGCTTTCATCATCATCGCTATCGCGGTCGCCTGCTTGAAATGGATCAGCGGGGACGCCCAGATCTTTTCGCGGATGGTTACGGGCAAGGCCGATGACGCGCACCCGGCCGTCTATTATCAAATGGTGGGAGCCCCGGAAAGTGCCGGAATAACGTCAGCCGAAGGATTTTCCAAGTATCTAAGCGGATACGGTTATGTTCCAGCGGAACCCACCCATCCGCCGACGCTGATCATCGCGGATGCCATTGATACCGAAGCAGTCAGGACGTTGGCGGCGACATATCCCGGGGTGCAGATTCATACGTTCCGCAGCATCCAGGGGAAGCTGGTCAAGAAGGCGGATGGCATCATCGAGACGTGCAAGAGCGCGGTGAACATCAGCATTGGCCTGGTTGGGATCATGGCGCTATTCATGGGTTTCATGAGCATCGCGGAGCGGGCAGGGGGCATTCGGCTTCTGTCGCTGATCATTGGGCCCTTTTTTTCGAGGTTATTCCCGGAACTGCCAAAAGGGCATCCGGCGATGGGACACATGATGATGAACTTCTCGGCCAACCTTCTCGGCCTGGACAACGCGGCCACCCCTTTTGGGATCAAGGCGATGGAGAGTTTGCAGGAACTTAACCCCACCAAAGAGCGGGCCTCCGACGCGCAGATCATGTTCCTTTGCCTGCATGCATCCGGATTGACTCTGATCCCGGTGAGTATCATCGCGGCCCGCTCCGCGCTGCGTGCCGCCAACCCGACCGATATTTTCATTCCATGCATGATCGCCACGTTTGCGGCAACACTGGCGGCGATGGCGATCGTTGCGTTCAAGCAAAAGATTAACATCTTCCAACCGGTGATCATTGCATGGATTGGCGGGTTATCCGCGTTGATCGCAGCGCTGGTTCTGTTTCTGACTTCGCTCACCAGTGACGGCGTCCAATCCTTCTCTTCCCTTCTCAGTAACAGCCTGATCCTCGCCATCTTTCTGCTCATCATCCTCGGCGCGCTCTACAAGAGGATCGATGTGTTTGATGCATTCGTCTCAGGGGCAAAGGGTGGATTTGAAACCGCTGTGCGAATCATCCCGTATCTGGTCGGCATGCTGGCAGCGATCTCCTTGCTCCGGACCTCGGGAGCCTTTGACCTGGTCATTAACGGAATGAAATCGCTTTTTGTCGCCTTCGGAATGGACACACGTTTTGTCGATGGCATCCCCACCGCCCTCATCAAGCCGATGAGCGGCAGCGGCGCCCGTGGCATGATGATCGATACGATGAAAACTTTTGGCCCGGATTCGTTTGCCGGCCGCCTTGGCTGCATCCTGCAGGGCTCCTCGGATACGACTTTCTATGTGGTGGCGGTTTATTTCGGGGCGGTCTCGGTCAGGGACACCCGGTATGCCATTGGCACGATGTTGCTGGCGGACTTGGTCGGCATCATCACCTCCATTATTCTCTGCTATATGTTCTTTGGCGGCTAACCTGATGTCCTGCGGATCGATACTGCGGCCAGGAGCGTGATCACCTCCGATGGCCCCATGGCTTATGATTATTTGATCTTGGCCGCCGGCGCCAGGCACTCCTATTTCGGACATCCGGAATGGGAACAATTCGCCCCCGGTTTGAAGAGCCTCGACGACGCCGTGGAGATCCGCCGCCGGATGCTTCTGGCTTTCGAGCTTGCCGAAAAAACAGACAACTCTGCGGTCCGCAATGCCGCCCTGAATTTTGTCGTCGTCGGTGGCGGCCCGACCGGCGTGGAAATGGCGGGCGCGATTGCCGAGATTGCCCGGGTCACACTCGTGCGGGACTTTCGGCATATCAATCCCGCCCAAGCCCGGGTGATCCTCGTGGATGGCGGGTCGCGGGTTTTGCAGGGGTTCGCCCCCGAGCTTTCCCAGAGTGCGCGTGAGCAGTTGGAGTGGATTGGGGTGGAGGTTCGTCTCGAGACAGTGGTGGAAGAGGTTTCCGAGGGCGGTGTCCTGCTCAAGGACGGATCGCGAATTGCCGCGAATACGATTATCTGGGCAGCGGGCAACGCAGCTTCACCACTGGGCACCAGCTTGAATGTGCCGTGCGATCGACAGGGCAGGGTGATTGTCGAGCCGGATCTTTCCATTCCCGGTCATCCGGAAGTGATGGTGATCGGCGACATGGCGCATTTCGAGGAGAATGGAAATGTGCTGCCGGGGCAGTCGCCCGTGGCAATGCAACAAGGCCGGCATGCAGCCGGCAATATCCGGGCACTAATGGCCGGGGGATGGACCAAGCCCTTCTCTTACTTTGACAAAGGATCGATGGCCACGATCGGACGCCACGCGGCGGTGGCGGATGCCGGCTTCATCCGGTTCAGCGGCTTCATGGCCTGGTTGGCGTGGCTTTTCATCCACATCATCTTCCTGGTCGGGTTCCGCAACAAGTTGGTGGTGCTCTTCAACTGGGCTTACGCCTATGTGCTCTACGGTCGCGGCGCCCGCCTGATCACCGCTTCGCGCACCCCGCTCCCCGAAAAACCCGCCCAAATTGCTTCTAGAAAAACAACCCTAGACGATTCCGGAGAAGATCTCTGAGTTCGCCCGGAAGCCGCCTAAAACGACCCCGCGCCGCGCCGCAACAAAAGCGCGCCTATAAAGTCCATCCAGTCCACCAGGTCCACGCGCCCCCGGCGTCACGGCAGCTTCAGCAGCTTCAGGCTGCTCCGTTCCACCCATACTTCCCCGCTTTTCGCGCGCAACTCCACTATCAGTGTCTGTTCGCCCCCGGTGGATTCGAAATCGTATTGGACCTTCTTCCAGTCCGCGTCCCCGGTCAGCGCGGACTGTCCTTCCCGGGATCCGTCCGCAATCCGGAGGCCGGCACCTTCTCCGGGCGCCGAGGCTTTGACTTGTTTGACTTTCATCAGTGCTTGCAGGCGGTATTTGCCAGGCGTTGTGTCCAGGATCAATCGCCACGAAGCATCCGCTTCGCCAGTCGCGCGAAGATATAGGCAGCGGCGCCCTCCAAGTATCACTTCAGTTGCCTCTGCATTCTTCGCCTTTGCCACCCATACGCTGGAACCCAGATCGGCGTTTCCATTGATGGCAACGTTCTTGAGCACACTGCCCCCGGCCATTTGCTTGTGGATCTGATTGATCCGATTGGCGACGTGATCCCTGGCCGCCGCGATGTTGGGTTGATAATCCTTGGCACGCTCAGGATCAAGTGCCGCAAGCAATCGCTGCCCCACTTCTTCCGTGCGCGCCGCCCAATCAACCGGCTTGATCACCTTCTCATAAATATCCTGCAACTCGATGTCATACTGCGCCCTGTTTGCCCGCCATAGCGCCAGCGCAACCGGGGCCGTAGGTTCCCGGCGCACGCTCCAGTTCGCGTCATTGAACATCTGATCCATCCCGTGAAGAATAAAGTGAAAGCGGCCAGTCACAGGATTCTCGTAGAGGCGGTAGTTGTTCTTGTTGAAAGAGTATCCGTCCCAGTGGCAAAGGATGTTTTCAAGCGCGAGGTAACGAAGGTATGCATTGATCTCGATCGTTTTGGTTAACTGCTCACCCTGCTTCTTTTGATCCGGCTCGTTGATCGCTTTAACCAACTCACTCAATCGCTCCTGTTGCATCGGATCGCCCCGGTCTAGTTCCATCTCCCGGTGGATCTCCGCGCAAAAGCCGCCATCATACAAATGCCCGTCGGTTTTTGGGAAAAAGGCGGTGAGGAAGTCTTCCGTGAACCCTTCCTTGAGCACATATATTCCAAGGTCACGGCCGTTGAGTGAGACCAGCGCATGGGTGCAGCGGGATGCCGGCACCCCGGCTTTCCTGGCCATCTCCCCGCTGATTAATTCCTTGAGCGCAGTCCCGTCCTGGTTGCAGTTATTCAACTGAAATCGTTTCAAGCCGTGGAAGCGTTCGCCTCCCTTGAACTTCTCGCAATGCAACGAGAAACCGGGCCGTCCGTCAATCGGTTGAAAGCTGCCGACAGATCCTTTGAGCTTGAGGCCAATATGTTCGTGAGTCTTGCCGCCCAC
>JAYUPM010000511.1:0-6719 GCA_043760145.1 Spartobacteria bacterium | reverse complement strand
CCCCGGAATGTTTAACCGCAGATAACTCAGATAGACGCAGATGAAGGGAGGGAGAAGCGACTGCTCGTAGATGATTCTCCTCCTTCCGGTATCTGCGGTAATCTGAGGCATCTGCGGTTAAAAAGTTCTCCTCTGTGGGATGGCTGTGTTTTCAATTTTCATTTGCCCGCTCCGTTCCCGTAATCCCTTCCGAAAGCGCCAGAGGACTGCCGGAACTACAAACCTGACCTCCCATTCCGGTCCTCACCCCGCTGCCCAATCTCGCGCCCGTCGCGCGGTTCCGCTCCGATGGGGAGATGAGGGGATCGGAAAAGTGGGGCGCGCAAGATGCGCCAGATCGATGCTGCGGATCTCTGTGTGCTGCGCGATCTGAGGGTGGCAGTGTTTGGATGGGGCGGGGCGGCCTCAGGGGCGTAGAGCCTGAATCCATGCGGCGATTTTTAGCGCCAATGGAGGATCGTTCTGCTCGCTCACGAAATACAGATTCGTCAGGGTTCGAAGGAGGATTTGACAGGGAGTCGCGGGCGCCAAATGTTCCGGGCGCAGAACCAAATTTTGCTGGTGCATCAAGGCGCGGCATTCATCCAGGCAGACGCGGCGGCCGCCGTGAAAGGGGTCGAAAAAGATATCTTCGTGCCGGACCAGGAAATGGCCGGGCAATCCGACCCCGTCGATTTGCAGGCCGGCCCGGCGTCCCACGAGGATGTAAACAAGGGCGAGTGAGATTGGAATGCCGAGGCCGGAATCGATCACATTGGGCAGAAGGGAATTCTCGAGCTGGTAATAATCCTCTTCGTTGCCGCGTAGCATTACTTCGTTGCTGAGGAATTCGCTGATCGTCTCGACCCGGTCGAGCGGGGTCTGGGCCTTGGGCAATCGGCGGGCCACTTCAACGCCCCATTGGTCGAGGGCCTCGCGATGGGTTGAAAAATCATCCTTGGGCGAAAAAGTGGCTGCGAGGCGCCAGAGTGCATTCTCGAGGTCGGAATGGTTGGAAAAATTGGCGCACAAATCCGCGAAAACGCTATCGGCATCATGCTCTTGAATTTGGGCGATGATATCGCGGATATGCCGGGCTGCTTTAGGATCAGCGGCGGCGAGAAGGATGTGCAGCTCGTTGAGCGAGCCGGCCCCGCCTTGCGCCAATTGGCCCTTCACCAATTGCACGGTGGAAGGATCGTCATCGCGCAGGAGTCGCATCAGAGCTTCGCGTTGCTCGATCATGGTTGGGAAAGTTAACCCCGGGCGATCTCGACGTCCACGATCTCTCCCGGTTCGCAACGGACCTGAAGTTGGATGGGCCGACAGCAGACGCTGCAATCCTCAATCATCTGGTGACCGCCTTGGGAGGTATCGATGAGGATGGGAAACAATTCCCCGCAATAGGGGCACTGGAGATCAAACTCGGAGAGGAAAGCCATAGAGCGTCGAGCCGGATCTGCGTGGCAAAACGGCGGCGTTACAGTTTGAGTTTCAAGCGCGGGGCATCGCTCCAGAGCGATTCCAAGCTATAGAGCGGGCGCTTGTCGGCGTGGAAAACGTGGACAACGACATCGGAATAATCCGCCACCACCCATTGACTTGACGGGAAGCCGTCCACGGCCGTGGGGCGGACATTGTGTTCCTTGATGAGGCGATCCTGCAAATCGTTGAGGATGGCCTTGAGATGCGGCTCTGAGGTTCCTGAACAGATCACGAAAAAATCGGTAAAGGTCGAAATCCCACGCAGGTCGATTGCGAGGATATCCTCCGCTTTCTTATCCGCGATGATTGAGGCGATGAGTTGGGCGAGTTGTTCGGATTTAATGGGTAATCTCCTGATAAAGTTGGTCGCGTTCGATGATCGCACGGACCGGGTCCGGAACCAGATACCGGATTGAAGCGCCTTGCGCAACCCGCTGGCGAATTTCGGTTGCAGAAATATCCAAACGCCGGGGCAAACTCGGAAATCCATGCGCTGCGCAATCCTCGCCGCGCCCGAAGACCACAAATTGCACAAGGGCGCGCAACTCCTCGATTCGCCGCCATGTGTGAAGTTTGGCGAGGTTGTCGTCGCCAATGAGGTAAAAGAGCGATGCCAGCGGGAAGCGCGTCCGGATCGCTACCACGGTATCGATGGTGAAGCTCAATCCCTCGCGATATAACTCCCGGTCATCGAACTCAAAGCCCGCTTCACCGGCGATCGCCGCCTCCACCATTTCTCCCCGGACCCGCGCAGGGGCCGGCTGCGAATCGGGTTTGTGCGGGGATCGCGCGGCAGGGATGAAGAGAACTAGATCCAGGTTCAACTGCTCCACCGCGTCCCTGGCCAGGACGAGATGCCCATGGTGAATGGGATCGAAACTTCCACCAAAGAGCGCAACTCGCTTGGGCTCACTCACGGGTCAAGGATTGGGGAAAGAACGCCGGATCATATTTGGTTGCCCTACGTCTTAAGGATTCCGCGCCTCGTGGAAAGCCCGGAGCGCGCGGATTCTGCATTTTGTTGGAGATCCGGGTTTGCCCCGGACCGGTCTGTGGCGTGTATTCGTTCATGCCTTCTTCATCTCTTGGCCAGCTATTGCTTACCGGCGTGCCCGGACCGCAACTCGATCCGCTCAGTGCCGCGAGCTTTCGACGGATCCAGCCGGGTGGATACATTCTATTCGGGCGCAACATTGAATCCCCTGGGCAACTGCGGAAGTTGATCGACGATCTGCGAGCCCTCAGCGTGATTGAGCCAATCATCACGATTGACCAGGAAGGTGGGCGGGTATCGCGCCTGAAGCTTTTGGGGCACGAGCCGCCCAATGCCAATCAACTGCGTGATCGCGGTGAACTCGAGCTCATTGCGCGGCATGGGCGCATCACCGGGCGCTTGCTGCGGATGTTTGGATTCAATCTCGATCTTTGTCCCGTCCTCGACATTTCATTTGATGACGAAGCCGACAACTCGCTCAAGGGCCGATGCTATGGGAACGATGTTGCCACGGTCATTCGCAATGCCGGTGCCTTTAATGAAGCGCTCCAAAGTGAGGGGATCCTGAGTTGCGGCAAACATTTCCCGGGCTATTCCCGCGCCGCGATTGATGCCCATCACGAATTGCCCACCATCGCGCTGAGCCGGGGCGACCTCGAATCGCATGAGCTCGCTGTCTTCCGGCATTTTGCGGATAAGATCGACTCGATGATGATTGGGCACGGCTTTTATCCAGCCTTGGAGCAAACCGAAATTCCTTCCTCCTTAAGCCGCACCGTGATCACAGACTTGCTGCGGGGAGAACTCGGGTTCCGGGGCCTTGTCATGACGGATGACCTGGATATGGGGGCGATCCTGAACCATTTCGGGCTTGAGGAAACCATCCGGCTCGCCATCTGTGCCGGCAACGACCTTGCGATGATCTGCCACCGGGTCGAATGCGTGGAGCAAGCGCTCGGGTTTTTGGAAGGGGTGCCGCAGCCCGAGCTGGACCGGGCGGTTGCCAACGTGGCCGCATTCAAGGCCCGGATGATTCCACCGGACCCATGGGAGGAAGCAGAGTTTCGCCGTCGGGACCATGAGGTTTGGGATTTGCGCGTCGATACGCTCGGAGCCGTGGGCGCCGCCCTTCGCAGCCCGGAGGACGGAAAACGTTCGCCAGTGGAAACATATTAAGGCCTTTCATAAGGCTTATTGGTCCTATAGGTCGTATATCCCCACTCTTCCGCCATGCGCGTCACACTTTTCATCCCGTGTTTCATTGACTCGATTTACCCGCACGTCGGCGTTGCGATGGTCAAAGTGCTGGAACGGCTCGGGCACGAAGTGAGCTATCCAGAGGGTCAGACATGCTGTGGCCAACCCCCATTCAACTCGGGCTATTGGGATGAGGCCAGGGTCGTTGCGGCCCGCCAGATCGAGTTTTTTAAGGATGCCGAGGTGGTGGTCTCAGCCTCGGGTTCCTGCGGGGCGATGTTCAAGGTGTTCTATCCGGAGCTATTCGCCGACAAACCGGAATTGGATGCGGCAAAGTCGCTCTCCTCGCGCACGTTTGAGTTCTCGGATTTCCTCGTCAATAAACTCGGGGTGCGCGATGTCGGCGCGAGTTTTGAGGGACGGGTAACGTTCCACGATGGCTGCCATGGATTGCGCGAATTGGGCCTTAAACAGGAACCGCGTGAACTCTTGCGCGCCGTCAAGGGCCTGGAGTTGGTGGAGATGGAGGAAGGCGCTGCGTGCTGTGGATTTGGTGGAATGTTCGCGGTCAAGTTCCCGGAAATTTCAACCGCCATGGCCGAAGTGAAATGCAATTCCATCCTGCAGACCGGCGTCGAGTATGTGGTCAGCAACGATTCGAGTTGTTTGATGCAGATCCAGGGATGGCTCGATCGGAACAGTCCGCGCACCGTTAAAAGCCTTCACCTGGCCGAGGTGCTTGCCAGCCGCTGACATGAGCTCGATCCAGAAACAATTTCACCAGGACGCAGAGCGGACCACGGCGGATGTCCCCCGGCGCGCCTTTGTCCGCAAGGCTCTGCACGGATACGAGGTGCGCCGCGACGAGACAAGCTCGACCTTTACTGACTGGCAACAGGCGCGCGATGCGGCCTCGGAGATCAAATTCGAAGGGGTCAATCACCTCGACAAATACCTGGTCGAGTTTGAGGAAAAATTCACAGCCCGCGGGGGAAAGGTCTTCTGGGCCAGCAACAGCGCGCAGGCGCGGGAATACATCTTGCAACTGGCCAAGGATCGCGGCGTCCAATCGATCGTCAAATCCAAGGCGATGACGAGTGAAGAGATTCACCTCAATAAAGCGCTTGAGGGGGAAGGGTATAAGGTCGTGGAGAGCGATCTCGGGGAGTTCATCCAGCAGCTCCGGGATGAGCCGCCTTATCACTTCGTCTTTCCATGCATGCACCTCAAGCGGGACGAAATCAGCGCGCTCTTTCAACGCGAACTCGGGAGCGCCCCAACCAATTCTCCCGAGGAGCTCACCCAGATCGCCCGGCGTTTTCTCCGACGCCAATATATCGAGTCCGACATGGGAATTTCCGGCGGGAACTTTATCGTTGCCGATACGGGGATGATCTCGATTACCGAGAACGAAGGAAACGCCCGGCTAACGACAGCGCTCCCCAAAATCCATGTGGCGTTGATTGGCATTGAGAAGGTGTTGCCGAGCCTAACCGACCTCGCGCTCTTCCTGCCGATGCTCGCGACGGCCGGGACCGGCCAGCATATTACCTGTTATAACTCCATGTTCGGCGGTCCCCGCCAACCCGGCGAGACCGATGGTCCTGAAGAATTCCACGTGGTCCTTCTCGATAATCACCGGACCCGTCTGCTGGCCGATCCGCAGCAGCGTGATGCGCTTCATTGCATCCGCTGCGGCGCGTGTCTCAATGTCTGCCCGATCTTCAAAAACATTGGCGGTCACGCTTACGGGACAACTTACCAGGGGCCCATCGGTTCCGTCATTACTCCACATCTACGCGGGCTGCAGGATTGGAAACATCTCAGTGGCGCTTCCTCACTTTGCGGGGCCTGCACCGAGACCTGCCCGGTCAAGATCGATATCCATCATCATCTCCTCCATAACCGCCGCAACGCGGTCGTTGAGAAACCGGTTTGGTGGGAGAAACTGATCTGGTTCGGGTTTGTCCAAACCATGACCCGTCCATGGTTTCTCCGGCTCACAAATAAACTCGCCCCGTTGGGACAGATATTTCATCCGCTCGTGCGCGGAACCATCTTCGATCCGATGCGGAGCTGGACCAGAAGCCGTGATTTGCCAAAGGTGGCCTCGGAGTCGTTCCACGAATGGTGGAAGAAGAGGGAGCCGAAATGAACGGGGACCGGGATAAAGTTTTGGCGCGAATCCGGGAGGCCCTGACACTTCCCGCACCTGATCATCGCAAAAGCCCCGCTGCCGAAGGAGCTGCGACCCCTTTCCGCGCGTGGCTGCCTCCAGTCGGGAAAAGTTTTGAAGATCAACTGGCCTTGTTCGCCCGGCAATCAATGGCGCTGAAAACCGAGTTTGTGCAGTGCCCGGACGCCCCGGCCGCAGCCGCGCATCTCGCGGTGCTGGCGGGGGAGAAAGGCTGGAAGAAACTTGCGTGGCATCCGGGACCACTCAATGACCTGATCACGCCTCACCTGCCGGCCTCGCTGGAGCTGCTTCGGATCGAGGCGGGATACGATCCTTCGGCATTGGAAGGATGCGACGCCGGGTTGACCGAGTGCGAAACATTGGTTGCCCAGACCGGCTCGATATGTGTGAGCGCCCGCAGTTCTGGGGGTAGGACATTGAGTGTCCTACCGCACCACCACGTTGCTGTTGCGCGGCACTCACAATTGGTTGGGGATTTGACAGCGGCGTATGAAGCTTTGGAGAAAAAGTATGCGGGCAATTATCCGAGCTTTATCTCGTTTATAAGCGGCCCGTCGCGCACCGGAGACATTGAGCGGATCCTGGTGCTCGGCGCGCACGGCCCGAAATGGCTGACCGTCATTTTGATTCCGTAGCTCAAGTGCGCAAACGTCTTCCGTTTTTCTTGAGGAACGCACGAATAAAAGCGGACCCGGAGGTGAAAGAGGGCTTCTACCATTGTTATTCAAGGGTTGTCGATCGGCAGCGTCTATTCACGGACGCCGAGCACGAACATTTCGAAAGGGCATTTTAACGCAGAGACGCAGAGGTGCAGAGTTTTTCTTGGGGGAACCGGGAAATGGACGCCGTTCGTCATCGACATTCTGG
>JAYUPM010000510.1:0-6729 GCA_043760145.1 Spartobacteria bacterium | reverse complement strand
TGCGTTCTTTGCGGTTAATGTCGCTCAGGGGTCCGCAGATCCGGAAACAGGGGGGGATCACCAATATTTCAGAGTGGCTGCCCATAATCCGTGGACGCTGCGAAATCTGCGGTGAAAAGTCCCCCCTCTGTGGGACGGTATTGTTCTGACTATTGAGTTCGCCTCCCCGGACCGGCTGAAGCCGGGACTACAAACCCCGAAAGGCGCTAAACAGATACGCTCTGGCGCGCTCCAAAACGCTGGCGCGGGAAATTGGCGGCCCGTGAGCGGTTCGATGCATTGGTTCCCACTCAGTATTCGTGTTCATTCGTGGTGCCCGCCAATTAGTGTCCATTCGTGGTCTCACAAGAAGTAGTCGCCTCGCTCTTCCTTGCTTACCCAGCGGCGGATTCTGAAGATGTGGGCGGGCGTGGAGTGCGGTTCCAGTTTTACAAAATTCCTGGTGCCGTTCCAGAGATAGCGCTGGTCACTTAGCAGGTCATGCACCTGGTAAGTCTGGGTCTCCATCCAGCCGAACTGATCAATAGGCACGTCAATGAATGCGCTCTGGGCCTGGAACGGATCGAGGTTCACCACCACAAGGATGATGTTGTCCCTGGCCTCACTCATCTTGCCGTAAAATAACACATGCTCGTTGTCGGCAGCATAGAATCGCAGGTTCCGGTATTCGTGCAGGGCCCGGTTTTCATGACGGATCCGGTTCAGTGTCGTAATCAATCCCTTGATGTTACCGGGGGCATTCCAGTCACGCTCTTTCCACTGATACTTCTCACTGTCGAGATACTCTTCCTTGTTTGGGAGCGCCGCATTTTCACATAACTCGAACCCGGAATAGATTCCGTAAATGGAGGAAAGCGTGGCGGCGAGGACGGCGCGGATCATGAAAGCGGGGCGGCCGCCGTGTTGGAGGAAGAAAGGGAGGATGTCCGGAGTATTGGGCCAGAGATTGGGCCGGAAATACTCATTCATCGGTGTCTGTGTGAGTTCGGTGAAATATTCGATGAGCTCCTGCTTGGAGTTGCGCCAGGTGAAGTAAGTATAGCTATGGGTGTATCCGGCTTTGGCGAGGGCCATCATCATTTTGGGCCGGGTAAAAGCCTCGCTCAGGAAAATCGTGTCGGGGAATCGGGCCTGGACGCTGCCTATAAGATACTCCCAGAAAGGAAGAGGCTTGGTGTGTGGGTTATCGACACGGAAGATCCGGACACCGTGTTCGCACCAGAATAGGATGATACTGGTAAGTTCCTCCCATAAGATCTGCCAGTTAGGGTTATGGAAGTTGATGGGGTAAACGTCCTGGTATTTCTTGGGCGGATTCTCAGCGAACTTAATTGTCCCATCGGGCCGTTTGTAGAACCACTCGGGGTGTTCGTGGACATAAGGATGATCCGGGGAACAATTGATCGCAAAATCGAGCGCCAATTCCATCCCCCTCCCTCTTATCTCTTTAACCAGCCAATCGAAATCGGCGAGTGTCCCGAGTTCCGGGGCGACATCCTTGTGGCCGCCACCATTGGGACACTTCTGATGCCGGTTGCCGATTGCGTAAGGCACCCCGGGTTCGCCGGGCTCGCAAGCAAGCGCATTGTTGCGCCCTTTGCGGGCAGTTACGCCTACTGGATGAATCGGCGGGAAATAGATCACATCGAATCCCATTGCCTTCGCATCGTCGATTCGCGGGAGACACTCCCGAAAGGTTGATCCGCGATCCGCGCGCCCCTCGGCCGAGCGCGGAAAAAATTCATACCATTGGGAGAAAATCGCCCGTTCCCGGTCCACTGTAACGCATGGAAAGATTGGGCGATAAGGGGCGGGCAAAGCAACGGCCGGCTTTTTCTTCGCTCCTTTTTTAGGGGCCGCGCTTTTTGCGGATGACTCGCTGGGAAGCGGTGGCGCTTTTCGGAGGACCAGTTCCTCCACTGGAAGCCGATCAAGGACAAACTGTGATGCCTCTGACCGGTCGGAGTAAGTGTGCATCAAGGCTTCCAGCTCATGCCAATGGGAGATTTGGTCCACTTCGCTCGGTGTGCCAACGGCAATACTCTGCGCCGTTTCCAGCAACCGGGATTGATCCTCGTTGTGCCCAAGTGCGGCGCAAGCTGCCGCGGCTTTTCTCAGAATCGCCGCACCTTCGAGTGATTCGCTGCGGAGATCCTCAAGGCCAGCGGCGAACTTCGTGTGGAACTCATGCTGCCACGAAAAGAACGTGTCTCCCCATGCTTCAATCGTGAACTCATACGTCGCGTTCTCGTAAAATGAACAGGTCCCGCGCCATCGATCATTCCCATTTACAAGGGGGCGCATTGGCGTTTCGTGCCATTTTGGGGCGTCTTTGCGGCGCCATTTCAAGACCGCAGAGACAAGGTCGTGCCCGTCTTTGTAAATATCCGCTTCCACCACGAGGCTTTCACCGACACCGCGTTTCAACGGATACTTTCCCGCATCAATCAGGGGCGAGACATTTTCAATCACCACGGTAGGCGGCCTCAGAGTCATAAGCCGTCATGTTGGGGCAGGTCGCGCGCCCCGGGCAAGAGTGATGAGGGCGTGTGCAGTCTGAGTTTTTCCATTTTTTGAAAGGATGAAGATGCTTACGTGCAACCTTCCGCGCGGAAGGGATTGATGACGCGGACGCCGCCGTAGTCCTGCCCGTGGTTGAGGTCTTCGGAGTAGAGAGTGTGGCAGCCGAGTTCCAGCGCGGCGGCGATCAGGGAGGCATCCCAGTAGCGGATGTCGAAGCGGGTTTTGATCTCAACAGCCCGCCGGGCAAGCTGCACGGAGGTCTCGACGATCGGGTAAGTGACCATTTGACTGACCATGCCCGAGATTTCCTCGTGAGTGAGACCGAGATGCTTTTTGCGGAGCGTCACGTCCATAAACTCCTGGAGAATCTGAACGGAAAGGCCGAACTCGGACTCCGCCATGAGGCACTGAGCGATCTCGCGATTGGCGCGGTCTGCCGGAGCCCCGGAGACGACGTAGATGAAGATATTCGTATCGAAGAAAACCATCACTCCCATTTCCCTTTGTCGCGGTCGTAGATTTCATCGCGGTTTAGCCGCCCGACGGGTTCCGTATTCCGCCCCCGTGAAAGCGCGGCGATGAGCGTGGCGGCGCGGGCCTTGCGTTCGACCTCGGGATCCTGCGCAGGCTGGCGGGTGGCGTATTCGAGTCCTTGGAGCACCAACTCTTTGAGCGTGATCTTGCGTTGCAACGCGACGGTTTTTGCGCGGTGGAGGATGTCCGCGGGCAAATCAATGGTCGTTTTCATTGAGCAATAAATACAGTGATACGGCAATACCGTCAATGCCGAGCCGCAAATCGCCCCCGCCTTAGATTGATTCGTTTGATACCCGCCCACGCTGCCTCGGGCTTAGCCCGTCTGCTTGGTCCCCACTAAAAAAGCGCCGGGGCAGAGCTGCTGGACTTCGCATCCGGCGCAATCGGGTTTGCGCGCGGGGCACCGGCGGCGTCCGTGCCAAATGAGCCAATGACTGAAGATGGCCCATTGGTTGCGTGGGAGGAGTTGCATGAGATCGAGCTCAATTTTTTCGGGAGTGGTTTGGGTGGTGAGGCCCAGTCGCTGTGATAACCGGCTGACATGGGTGTCCACGACAACCCCCTCATTCATGCCGAACGCATTCCCCAAAACCACGTTTGCCGTTTTGCGGCCGACCCCGGCAAGAGCGGTGAGCGCCTCCATTGATTTTGGAATTTCTCCGCCATGTTTCGCCACGAGCTCCGCGCAACACGCCTGGATATTCTTGGATTTCGCCCGAAAAAAGCCGGTTGATTGCACAAGCCCCTCCAATTCCGGGATCGGGATTTCCGCGTAATCGCGCGCGGATTTACACCGGGCGAAGAGCGATTTTGTGACTATATTGACCCGTTTATCGGTGCACTGGGCCGAAAGAATTGTGGCAACAAGGAGCTCAAGCGGGGTGGTGAAATCGAGTTCGCAATGGGCCTCGGGATAAACGCGGGCGAAAATCTCCAGCAGCTTCGGCGCCCGCACATTCGGGAGTGCGTTCCCGTCGGCTTTTTTGCGCACCGTCTTACTTGCCGTCCTTGGGGCTGAGCGCCTGGAGCCGTTGTTTGGCTTCGGCGGCGTGCGGCGAGTCGGGATATTCCTTGACGATGCTCCCATAAAACTTGATCGCGTTCTTCTTGAGCTTCTCCCGCTGCTCCGCGGTCAACCCACCGGGTTTGACGACGGGTTTCTTTTTGGAGCACCCGGGGAAGCCGCCAAGCAGGGCTGCGGCACAGATTAAGAGTAGGAATTTTTTCAACATGCGGGCTGATAAATTCTATTTGCTGAGTTTCTTTTCGATGAGTTGGGCGCCCCGCCAGAATCCCTCGGGAGCGAGCTCGGTTTCAGCCGGAAAAAGAGTGCCGACCTTCACGTAATGGTTGATCGCCGCATCGATATCGCCTTTGTCCTCGGCAATCTTTCCCATCAGGAGCATTGCCCTGGCACGGAGATTTGGAGGGGCTATGTTTGATCTGACAACCAAGGTAAGCCGCTTGAGCGCTTCCTCAATCTTGCCTTCCTGCAGTTCGCCTTCCGCGATCCCGAATTCAGCCTCCAGCAGCTTCGTGGAGAAGGGATATTTCGCCTTCAATTCCTCGAATTTTTTGGCCGCATCCGCTTTCTTGTCCTGGAGTTGCAAAATTTTCGCCTCCCCATAAAGGGCAATCGACTGCGCATCGGCGATGATCTTCGGGACCTTCTCGGGGGCGACATTTGCGGGCAACGGATAATCCTTGGCCAGTTTCCCGTAGACCTTCGCGGCTGTCCCGACATCCTTCTTATTTAGAAGGGCGGTCCCATAGAGGTCCAGATCGATGGGAGCGTAGATGAGCTGTTCATCAAAGGCCGATTTCATCAGCGCAAAGGCCTTGCTCTCATCCTTTTCTTCAACAAGTCCCGCGTATGCGAAGAGGATCTTATTCTTGGTGGCCGGCTTGGCTTCGAATTTCCTGGCTAATCCCTGGAAGTAATCGTCGAGTTCTTTCTCGGTCTTCAACTTGAAGCGGAGGAGCAGTTTCTGGGCTTCAAGCAAGTTCTGCAGGGCAAGGGAAACCTCCGGGCTTTCGGGAAAACTCTCCAGCACTTTCTCCGCGAATACTATGCTCTGGTCGATTCCTTTGCGCCACTCCACCCGCTGGCCCTCATTGATCGACACATAGAGCCCCTGATCCAGGCCAAACTTTCTCCAGAGATTGCTTATTTTCACCAACCCCTTGGGCGCATCCGCGTCCTGGGGCCGCCTCTTGATGAATTCCTCGTAACTCGCAATCGCGTCCATTGGCAGTTTCTCAGTCACCTGCACCTGCGCGACATAATCGTAAGCTCCAAATAATTTTTCGCTCTCGGGATAAGCATCCGTAAATGCTTTCATCACCTCTTTGAGTTCCTTGAATTCCCCGTCCTTCTGGTGAAGCGCTGCCCGCTGGAAGTATGCGATTGGCCCCGGCTCGGATTGCGGGTGCTTGGCAGCGAGTTCCGTGAAAGTTGCGAGGGCGGCCGCCTTGTCGTCGGCGACAGCGTGCGCCTGGCCGAGGACAAGCATTCCCGCAGGCACCAGCTCGCTCTTTGGATATTTGGAAAGAAATGCATTCGTCTCCACAATCGCCGCCTTTGCATCGCCCTTGGAGAGTGTCAGTTGGGCCACCCAATACGCCGACTGCTCCCCTTCCCCGGAATCCGGGTATTTGTCCCGGACCGTGGTGTAGGCTTTCAGGGCCTCTTCGCCTTTGCTGGTTTTCTGGTAAATGGTTGCGATCCCGAGTTCAGCGGCGGCGGCCTGTTCCTTGGCGGGGGTTCCGGCGAGGAATTTATTGAGCACCTCCAGGGCCTCATCGTATCGCTCCAGGGGGATGAGCGCGAGGGCCTGGCGCATGACGGCATCCGCGTTGAGCTTGCTCTCCGGGTAAAGCTCGACCTGCTCCTTGAAATACTTGATCGCGTTCTCAGGATCGGCGTTGGCCGCGAAAGCCGCCCCCATAAGCAACGGAAGGTTTTCCGCGATCGGGTCACTCTTGTAAGCCGCCTTGAATTTCTCGTAATGTTCAACCGCTTTTCCGGTCAGGTTCTGCACCGCATACGTGACGGTGAGAAAATACGCGGCCTGCTTCTTCTGCTCGGGATCTTCAAGCAGCGGCTCCACGAACCGAAGGAGCACCCGCGCTTCATTATATTTTTCAAGGGTGAGATAAATCTGGCTGCTGCTCACCTTGATCTGAACTGTCTGGTCAGTGCGTCCCTGAAGGATGAGCAATTTCTCCTGTTCCTTTTCGAGGAACCGCTGGAGGCGTTTGAATTGGGCGGCCTCAGCGCCTCGCGCAATCAGGCTCTGGATATACGCAATCCGATCCTGCTGCGCCTTGACCACCACTTCCTTCGGCTGGACGGCCCGATACGCAGTGAGCGCCCGCAACAGGATGGGCGCTTTTGCCTCACCGATCTCGAAATTCCCCTTGGACGCGAGGATTTCCCCGAGGTGAAACTGCGCGTCGTTGGCCAGCGCAAGGTCGCTTCGCTTGCCGATGATTTCGCCGAGCAATTTTCCCGCTTCATTATAAGCAGCCGCCGCCCCCGGATCGCGTGTCGGCCTGGCCATTCCGACATTCCCCTGCGTTCCGAGCACCAGCGCCAGCATGAACTGCGTATCCATCAGCGATGGGCTCTGCGGAAATTTCTGGATGTTGGAGCGAAGGACGGTCGCG
>JAYUPM010000509.1:0-6795 GCA_043760145.1 Spartobacteria bacterium | reverse complement strand
CAGGATCGGATTACCGCCGGAGTTGTCGCTTTTTTGCGGTGAAGAACCTTTCCCCGGCGCGGAGGGAGCCGTTGACGCGGTCAGAAACTGCGGGGGGAGGTGGAGGTCATCGAGAACAGCGTCGACCCGGACCGGATCGCTGGACTGGAGCGCTTCCAGGAGGAGTGCTGTGTGACGGCCGCGCGACGCCAGCAGGCGCAGCGCGGAGGCGGCCACGTCGCGGTTTGGATGCAGGGCAAACGGCGCCGCATATGGAATCCTTTTGCCCTCGTCATCGTCCCGATCTTCGAGCGCCTCAAGGCATTGTAGAATGACTTCCGGGGGCGCGAGCCAAAGCAATTGCCAGACTTTAGCCGGGGGAACGGAACGTCCATCCAGCAGGACGCTGAGGATCGGAGCCTTGAGATCATTCTGGGCGGCGAACTGCTCGATGAGGACGTCGGTCGATTTGTTTTCGGTGCATTCCTGAAGCGTTTTGATCGCTGTTACCCGGACGAATAAGTCGCTGTCCTGAAGCCGCTTTTTGATCTCCTCGGTCAACCCTTTGAGTTTGCGTTTCCCGATCGCTTCGAGTCCGGCGGCCCGGACCCGCCACCGCGGATCGGACAAGGATTCCTTCAACACTGCTTCGACATTGCCACTGGAGTTCGCCTTGATCGATTCCAAGGCGCTGACGACGACGTTTTCCGAGGGGCTCTTCACATATTTGGCCACTGCCTCAATGCGTTCCGGTGTATTGGCGTGGGTCCCGAGTCCGCGTAACATCGCGTGCAAAACGCTCTCCGCCTTCTCCTGCCCGAGCCGATCTCCGACCAGCGCGACCGCATGCAGTTTGCCAGCTTCAAACGCGGCATCGACTGCGGTCTCGCGAACCAATGGATCGGGCGACGCTAAAAATTCGGCGATGACCGGGAGCACGCCCGGCCCCGCTTTGCCGAGCGCAGTCAAAGCGACTGATTGGGCTTCGAGCGTTCCCATGCACAGGTCGCGGGCCAGCCCCGCACTCTGCGCTGGCAGGACCTGGCGGAGCACCAGCCGGTATTCCGCGGCTTTCAGGGCGGCTGCCGCGGCCGGCTCAAGCCCGGGCTGGCTTTTGAAAAATGCTTCGATGTGGGCGATTGCGGAGAACCCGAAGCCTTCGAGGCGTTGCATCGCCCGCTCCGCCCGTTCGCGCTTGGCGGACATGATTTCCAACGCAAGGGCATGGAAGGTATCTTCCGTCAGCCGGGGCAGGGTCGCTGCTTGTTTCGCAGTGCCACTCCACACTTTCCAACTTTCGAGCGCCTGCATGTTCGAGCCCGATTTTGGATCCTCAAGGAACGGATCGAAATCAAAAGTATCGCCAGCCACTTCTTCGAGGAGATCCAGGGCACCAAGGCGGATTCCAAGTTTGGGATCAGTGAGCAGGGCCACCAGTTTGGTGGCGGGGAACGGATTTTGTTCATTGATCAAACCGCGAACGGCAGCGCTCTGGTCTTCGCGCCCGAGAGCTTCCAGCAAGGCCCGCCATTGATCGTCGGGAATACCGGTGGCGCGGAATTCTTCGAGGGCGCGCAATGAAAGTCCATCCGGGCCGGTGATGGCCGCCGGGCTGGAGGCGGGCATCGCAAGCACGAGCGCGCATACGAGACATGCAACAAGGTGGGGGGTCCACCCAGCGCGCCGATTCCGTTGAAAAAGCGTCCTCATCGGGATCGATTAATGCACCAGCGCATATGCAACGATGTTGACGTTGATTTCCATCGCGTTGCGGATCTCGTTCCCGCCGCAGCAACAGCATCCGGTCGAGTGATGCGTATCGTTGAGCCCATGCCGGGAATAAATGCAGACGAACCGGCCGTTGATCTCGATCCCTTCAATGGACGCGGTGCCGCTCGATTTCGCCAGGTCCAGCTTCTCAATCTGGAACACTGTCCGGAACAACGCGTGCTTGAGCGGCACGGGGCTGATCGGATGTTTCGGGAGCAGTGTCTTGAGTTCGCGCCGGAAAGCCTGATCCCACTGCTTGCTTGAGCATCCCGCTGAAGCGAGGAGGAACCCGCCATTCTGGAGATACTTGGCAAGATTATCGCGCTCGGCCTGCGGAAGCCGGAAATCGCCTTCGCCTGTCATGACGATGAACGGGAAATCAAAGAGCTCCTTGGAATCGAGTTTCACCGGCTTGAATCGGCGTTCGGTTGAGATCGTGGTTTTTTGCTGAAGCGTTGTAAGGAAGTTGTCGCTGAAACAGCGGGAGGTTTTGTTTCCGGCGTAGATCGCGTTGGCGCATTGGATCACGCCCTCTTTTTCGGCGTGGGCGACCTGTCCGAGCAATGTGAGGAGAAGGAGGAAGTGGAGGGATTTCATTTTGTGGCGGGGGCAGGACTCGTCGGAGCCGGGTTGAGAGAGTCGGTTGAAAAATAACGCTTCACAGCTTCCCGATACGCCTCGGGAACGGCCTCGATGACTGCTGCATCGACGCTTGGCGCCTTGGCTGGCGCTGGCACCGTTTGATCCACCCCAACTTCTGCACCCCGCTCCGGATTTCCTTTGCCGTCCCCCTGGGCGCTTCCGATCCCTCCTGCCCGGCTTGAAAAACGGGTCCGCGGAGGGCCGTAGATTGGCAGTTGCGGCATCTTACCGCGCATCAAAAATCCGCTGTCGCTGTGACCGCCGGGACCCATGGAGCCGGGACCTGGATTCTGGCCATCGTTGTCGCCAGACCCGGGCTTGGGAATGAGAGCGCGCAAGAGTTGTTGGAGGGTTTGTGAGAGGTCTTCGGGCCATGGAAATTGATCCCCAGAGCCGCGGCACATTTCACAGATCCCGTTTTTCTTGCGCAATAACGCCTCCAGTTTGGCAAGCGCTTCGCCGGCCCGCGCACTTGCCGTTGAGCTGTCGGCAGCTTCCCCGGCCTTGACGCTTTCATCCATTGTTGGAGGGATCTCCATGTCGCGGAGGGCCTCGAGAAATTTAACG
The DNA here is from genome assembly GCA_043760145.1 of Spartobacteria bacterium. Classification (GTDB taxonomy): domain Bacteria; phylum Verrucomicrobiota; class Verrucomicrobiia; order Chthoniobacterales; family Chthoniobacteraceae; genus CAIURC01. Next base: position 3,837 of record JAYUPM010000509.1, on the reverse strand, counting down.
CCCTCCTCTTTCATTTTGGAAAATTCCTCGGGCAATTGATCCACGGCTTCGCCCATTTCTTTTTCCATCTGGCGCAGGCCGGCGGCAATTTCCGCCTGGTCCCGCGCAAGATCGCCCAATGCCTGTCCCGCGCTGGTTTCTCCCCGGCGGATTTGTTCGAGAGCGCGGTTGAGGTCTTTTACCAATCCGCGTTGTTGCTCAATCAGTTCACTGAACCGGGCGGCTTGCTCGAATACTTTGCCCGCCGCGACCGCGCGCTCCCCCTGTTCAAGCGCAGGCGCGATCTCCTTTTCGCTCGCCCCCAAACGCTTTTTGAGTTCCGGAATCGCGCCGAGCAATTCGTCGGGATTCGCCCGCCAAAGTTCCTTGAGTTGCTTTGCGTTTTCAAAGAGCGGTTTCATCGCTTCGAGCGCGGATTCGGCGAGCGCGTTATCGAGATCAAAAATCTGGAAGTCTTTTGCGATCTTTCCAAAGAACTCCCCGGCTTTCTCGTGCGCTTCAAGAGCCTTTGCCCGGGCTGTTTCCGCGGCCTCAGGGTCTGTTCCGCCCGCCGCTTTTTCCAGCTCCTCCAGCGCTTTGCGTGCTTCCTCCAAGGCTCCCTGCAGCGCTTCATATCGTCCGGAAAATTCCTCAAGTGTGCTCCGGGCCCGCAGCAGTTCCGCATACTTTTCCGTGGTGATGATATGGACCCGGACCGGCTCGGAAACACTGACACCGAGCAGGTTGGGGTTGGTATCGGCGCCTTCCAGGATGAGCTCGAGGGTCTGGCCTGCAACCAGTCCGAATGGGGCGAGATTGATTTGATTACTGAGTTCAAATCGGCGTCCCGGCGCAACCGGCTGCGCGAGCGAACGTTCGCGGTATCCTTTCAATTGCCGAACAAGCGTGACCCGTTTCAGCTCCAGGTCATCGGTGACGCTTCCTTCCAGCGGGAGCTCGGTTTCCGGCGTCGCCAGAACGTCTGCCGCGGGTTCGCGAATGACGACTTCCGGGCGCCCGTCCCGAATCAATTTCTGTTCGAGTTGCACCGGTCCCGAGCCGGTCCCGAGCACGTCGTGAATCTCAAGTGTGATTCTTCCCGCCGCGCGCGCTGTCCATTCGAACCGGACCCGATGTGATTCATCGCGGATTCCAGCAATCTCTTTTTCCTGGGTCACGCTTCCGATGGCTTGAAGCTGCAACGTGCCGCCGCTCAATGGGCGATTGCTCAAGACCCGCGCAGTGATCCGGCTTCCGGGCAGCGCGGTGAGTTCCACTGTTCCAAGCGCGAATTCTCGCCTCGGCAATCCGGAGTAAGCGGGAGGGTCCACGGTAAGAATCACTTCCTGCACTTTGGGTTGGGTCCGGACCGCGACCGGCATCCATGCGCTGCGGGCCCGGCCGACGGCAAATGCGATGTCGAGCGGGGCGGCGACTTTTTCGAGCTTCCTTGAAAAGCGTGATTGGTTTTCCTGAAAAGCGGGAGTCTCCTCGATTTTGCCGGTCGATTGATCCCGGGTGAGGCAGCGGACCGGGGCTTTGAGCGGGGCCCCGCTGATGTCTGCCTGGATGAGGATTTCGCCGCCATAAATCACCTCGGCCGGTGTTGGCCGGAGCGCGAATTTCAAAGCGCTGTAAGGCGGAATATCGGCGTAGGGCTGGAGTAAACGGCGCGCAATAATTCCGGTCGCGGCCGGGGCCACGATGAAGCAGAGAACGATCACCGCCAAAAGAGCGAGCAGCCGTTTGGCACGCGCCCGGAGCGGGTCGATTGGGATCGCGCCAGGAAATGGGATCGATTCAAGGGACGCCGCTGCCCGGTCCAGCGCGCGTTGTTGCAGCCAGAGTGTGAGCGGGGCGCCGCCTTCCGGGGCTTCCTGAAGTTCGAACGCGGAAAGCACTTCGCGCCGGAGGCTCTTCAAGGAGCGATCAGCTTCAGCGGCGGCCGGGCGCTGTCGAAAAATGAATATATTCCAAAGCGCGTGGACCACGCCCAGCCCGGCCACGGTTCCAAGCAATCCGGCAATGATGCGCCGGGTGGGATCGTTGAATCCGGCATAATAATCGAGAAGACCGAAAGCGAGCAGGGCGAATCCAAGCCAGCCCGCGATTTGCAGCAATCCGGACATCAGGATGCCGAGTCGCCAGCGCCGCTGGAAATTGCCGAGGGTGGAATGGAAACGTGTTGTGTTCAAAGCAGTCCCTCCCTTCGGCGCAGCCACCATTCACCGCCGAATACGCACGAGATCAGCAACGCGACCCACCATTGCGGCCAGAGCGATTCCCATTGCGGCTTGTTCTGGGCATCGGTGGCGGCAGCTTTCGGCCAGAGCAGTTTTTCCAGGGCCTCAGTGGTAACGATCTCGCCGCCGGAATCGCGAGCGAGTGTTTCCAAGCTCGTGGCATCGGGACGCAGATCATCGGCTTCAACTTGCGGGGCTGGAACATTCAGCGTGGCAAGGCCTTCCCGTAATTCCTTGTCCGCAACACGGATCTCGTAACGACCCGGTTGATCGGGGTTAACGATTGCCGCCCATTCCTGGCCGTTGGCGTCGGCACTCATTGGAAGCGGGGTCGCAACGCTTACCCCGGCCGGTTGCCCGTTGCGCATGATTTCAAGGGAGGGCGCGGGTTCTCCGGCACCGCGATATGCGATCACAGCGCGGACCGGTTGTCCCGGTTCGCTCGTGGATTCCCGGAGACGGACGGCATAATCCTGGCCCGGCCGAAATTCAGAATAGGTGGCGCACCATTGCATGAGTTGCACCCAGAACTGTTGGTAAAGGGCGCCATGCTCGCGCACTTCGGGCCGGAAATCCCAACGCCACAAACCATCCGCATTGAGGGCTGCAACCATTCCCCGGCCAAATCGGCGCACGATCAACAAAGGGGCCCGGGTCTCAAGCCCTTGCGCCATGCCTTCCGCAAGCACCCGGGTAAATGGTTTGAGCCGCGCGACACCATGCACATCTTCCAACTCAGGGAGCGCTGCCCAGACCCGGTCATCCGCTGCGGGAAGGGCCGCTCCGAATAGCGCGGCCCCCGCGTCGGGCAGGGGAGTGAAATGGAACTTGCCCGCAACCGCATCGCCCCATTCCGCGGGTTCGAGTGATTCCAGTCCGGGAAACCGCCCGGCATAAGGTTTGCCACGCGCGAAAAGAACCGAGCCGCCTTGATCGCGCACAAATCCGTGCAGCGCTGTGATCCGCGCCGGAGTCAGGAAACCGTCCGCTCCTTTTCCGAATACGATCAGATCGTAGCGCGATAATTCCCGGGCATTGGCGGGAAAAACGGTGTCGGCGGATTGGATCGGTTCCGCTCCTGTGGCTTCGACCCGGAAATAACGTTCCTCGTTGAGCCGGTGAATGGTGAGGATTTCCATGGTGCCTTGCTGGCGAAGAAGTTGGGCGAGAAATTTGCTGTCCCAATATGGGGCTCCTTCAAGGAGCAACACCCGGGTCTTGCTCGTGAGCACATTGACCCGGACAGAATCGGAGTTATTTGCGAGCAACTGTTCCTCGGGCCACGGATCGGTGCGCAGCGTGTATTCACCGCCACCGATTGGGGCCTCGGGAATTTCAAAGCTCACCGTCTGCCGCTTGCCTTCTTCGATTGTGGCCTCTTTGCGGGCGATCTCCGCGCCATCGGGTCCGATCAGCACGATGGATGGTTTGATTGGGCCAAGGCCGCGGTTCTCCACATTCGCCGTGAACTTCACCGACTGCCCCTTGAAAGAGGTGATTTGTTTGGGGGCCGTCGTGAGTCCCAAATCGCGAACTCCCTTGGATCCGCCAAGCAGTATCCCGTGAATGGGAATGCCGCGCCCACGGGCCCGCAGCGCGAGTTCATCCAGCTTGG
>JAYUPM010000508.1:0-20550 GCA_043760145.1 Spartobacteria bacterium | reverse complement strand
GGGCTGCCGATGTTCTGTGTGAGCATGAGAATTCATTCATTTATCCGTCTTATGTCGGACGCAAACAATCCATCGAAAGACTCGTGGAACTAAGGTGTTAGTTCGATAACAGAAGCACTCCTATCGTCCCTCGTCCTTCGTCCCTCGATCATATCGACCCATGGGACTTATGGGACTTATAAGACCTATTTTTAAATCCGACGAGGACGAGGGACGACCGCGAGATATTAGGCTTCCGGGGGATGGCGTGAGGTTGTCTTCAGGCCGAGGACACTCATAAAAAAGCTGCTCCCCATTACTTGGACACCGAAGGTCAATAGAGTCACCGCTGCAATAACCCGGCGCAGGTTTTCACCGTAAGGCAATGAACCGAACCCTGTGCTTTTCCATAACCAGAGCGCCCATGCCATCATGCCGGTGCCAGCCAGGAGAAGGAGCGCGCCGAAGATCAGTCCTTTCTCCAGGGTGAAGAACTTAAAGGCGCGGGCGAACTTCGGATCATCGGGAAGTAACTCCTCGGCAATGGCGAATACCTTGGTAAAGCAGGCGAACCCGACAAGTTGGGCACCGATGATGATGCACATGCAGGAGACAGTAAGAGTGCCGGCATCGAACTGGACGCCGCCGACGGAGAGCGGGCTCAGATAAATCGCAACCGAGGCGATGGTGCCGGCCATGGCGAGCACCATCCCGGGGATAAGGAAGAGCCAGCGCGGCGAATAGATGAGCATGAAGCGCAGGTGCCGCCATCCGTCGCGCCACGGCTTGAGATGAGGCGGGCGGCTCCGGCCATCCTTGTGCAAAGTGATCGGCACTTCGCTTACACGCATCCGCTTTAATGATGCGTTCATCACCATCTCCGATGCGAACTCCATCCCGGTGGTCTTGAGATGCATCCGGTTATAGGCATCCCGACTGAACCCGCGGAGGCCGCAATGGAAATCGCGGATCGGGGTTTTGTAAAAAAGCCGTCCGACCGTGGATAGGACCGGGTTGCCGAGCCACCGGTTCTTGAACGGCATTGCGCCCGGGGCGATGGTGCCGCCCCCGGCTGGAAGACGGCAGCCCATGACAAGGTCGTCGCCTTCCTTAAGCTTGGCGATGATCCCGTTGATGTTCGAAAAATCGTAGCTGTCATCGGCATCGCCCATGATGATCCAGCGGCCGCGTGACGCTTCAATCCCGCCCCGGAGCGCATTGCCGTAACCCTTTTCGCTGACATGCACGACGCGGGCCCCGTGTTTCTCGGCAAGCTCGATGGAGCCATCGGTCGAGCCGTTGTCGCCGATCAACACCTCGCCCGTTACTCCGGCGCGCTCAATTCCGAGCCGCGCTTTTTCTATACAGGCAACGATCGTTTCCGCCTCGTTGAGACATGGCATGACGATAGTTAGGTCGATCGGATCAGGCATAACGCAGAGGACTCAGAGAGAGGAAATAGACTTTTAACGCAGAGGCGCAGAGACGCAGAGAAGCGGGGGGGCTGAAATGGACTGTTTAACGCCCGACACCGAATTCGGCCCGGCGGTTGGCTGCCCACGCGGATTCGTTGGATCCGGCATTGACGGGCATCTCCGAGCCGAAGCTCACGGTTTGGAGACGGGAGGCGTCCGCGCCCGCATTGATGAGCGCCTGGCGCACCGATTGGGCGCGGCGTTCACCGAGGCCGCGATTGTATTCGGGCGTGCCGCGTTCATCGGTGAACCCGGCAATAATAATACTGTTGCCCGCGCTTTGCATGAACTCAGCGACCTGCTGGATTTTGCCACTCTCGCTCGCACTGACGCTGAAGCTGTCGAACTCAAACTGCACCGGAGCGAATTTGTTGCGCTCCACATTCTCCCCTAGAAACGAGACGCCTTCCTGGCGATCGGGCAGCGCTGTCCCGGTGACGGAATCGCTATCAGTGGCGCCGTTATCCTGGCCTTTCTTCTTTAAATTGGCGCACGAGGTGAGCGAGATCAGCGCGATGACAAAGGCGACAGTGAGTAATCGATGGAAGCTAAGCATATATGATTTTCTAGCGGGACCAGCTGGGTTCAGAGATCTGGCCCAAGCCGCTGATGAGAGTTGTCTTTTGACCGGTCTGGGCGTCGAGCAAAATCACCGAGCCGCCTTGGGCAAAAATCAGATGGCGCGAATCGGCGCCCCATGCCGGATCCTGGCCAGTCCCAACGGTCCGGACCTGGCCGGTGCCAAGATCAAGGATGGCGACGGCAAACGATCCGCCCTCGCGCACATTGAAGGCCACTTTCTTTCCGTCGGGCGACCAGTTCGGTTCGGTGTTGTATCCGTGCCCTGTCGAGAGCGCCCGGGCCGAGCCGCCGCCAGCCGCGATCCGATAAAGCTGCGGGGTCCCGCGATCATCGCTCGAATAGATGAGCTCGTTGCCGTCGGGCGACCATGTCGGCGATGACTCGACGCCTGCGGTGCGGGTCAGGCGGCGCGGACTGCCGCCACCAGAGCTCGTGACATAGAGTTCAGGATTGCCGTCCTTGCTCACTGTGACCGCGAGCCGGCCTCCATCGGGCGAATAAGCCGCCCCGGAATTGGTCCCGGGAAATTTGATGATCCGATTACGGGCACCGCTTCCGAGTTCGATTTGGTAAACGTCGGCATAACCGCTCTTGTAGCCGGTATAGACGAGGGACCGTCCATCAGCGCTCAAGTTGGGCGAGACACTGATGCTGTTGTCGCGGGTAAGTTGGACCACATTCGCGCCATCGGCATCGGCTGTGTAAATTTCTTTGCGGCCGCTCTTGGTCGAGACAAAAGCCAGCTTGGTCCCGGCAATCCCGCGATTGCCGGTAAGCGTTTCCACGATTTCATCAGCAAACTGATGGGCCTGGGCCCGGACCGACCCGCTGAAGCTCTTGCTCAACACAAGCTTGCCAGCCCGATCCTCCACCTTCCCATTCAACGCCCCGCCTCCCGCGTTTCCGCTGACGATAAACCCCGCATTGGCCGGGAGCGCGACCGTAAAAAATCCAGACATCACCAGGTCATTTTGGAGGACCTTGGCCGCCTCGCCGGTGAGGCCGGTCACCGCGATACTCAGCTTATCGCTTTTGGAAATGGTGATGGTCGGGGTCTCGGCTGCGGACACGAGTGAACCGGTGAGAGCACAGAAAAAGACGAAGAGATTTTTCATCGAAGCGCCGGACGCTAGCAGACCCGACCCGAAGAAAACCAGTAAACAGTCATCAGTGATCAGTGATCAGTCGTGGCAGAGGCGTCTCGCCTCTTTTATCGTCCCTCGTCCTCGTCCTCGTCCTCGTCCTTCGGCATTTGTAGTGATTATCGAGTAGCAGATGGCACTCATCCGTGATATCGGCGCTATCCGTGGTGGGACGTCTTTGCAGATTCACACATTCTTAGGGGAGCGTTGACTGAAATACGAAGGGGGGCTATTTCATTTATTAGGCACTTATTGAAATAGCGCCTTTCCTTATTTCACAGTGAAACGCCGCCCCGCAAAAGCACCCAAACCATCGGGACGATGGATCAAAACGCTCGCGGGGTATCGTGCTTTTCACCCTGACCCACTCCCGCCGGAGCTGGCCTGGACTCCGAAGCTCGTGCGCGCCTTGTCGGATGCAGACCAATTGCTTGGTCGCCTGGCCGGTGAAGGGCGACGACTGCCGAATCCGCATCTTTTGATCCGTCCCTTTGTGCAACGGGAAGCCGTGTTTTCCAGCCGCATCGAAGGGACGCAGTCCACGCTTGGCGAACTGCTTGCGGCTGAGGCCGGGGCGGCTGTCGCGCGAAGTCCGGAGGATTTGCGCGAAGTCGGCAACTACGTGTTAGCGCTCGAACATGGCATCGCGCGTCTCAAGACGCTGCCGCTCTCCATTCGGCTCGTGCGCGAGTTGCACGAGAAACTCATGACCGGTGTGCGCGGCGATATCGGCACGCCCGGCGAACTGCGCCGGTCACAGAACTGGATCGGCCCGCCCGGCTCCACGCTGGCACAGGCGACCTACGTTCCGCCACCGCACGACGAGATGCGCGACGACCTTGGTGTGTGGGAAAAGTTCCTGCACGACGAGACCCTGCCGCCTTTGGTCCAGACCGCACTAATGCACTACCAGTTCGAGGCGATTCACCCGTTCCTCGACGGCAACGGCCGCGTAGGACGCCTGCTCATCACGCTGCTGCTTATGAAGCGCGGCGTCCTGCCCTTGCCACTGCTCTACCTCAGCGCGTTCTTCGAGGCGACCCGCCGCGATTATTACGACTGCTTGCGCGCCGTCACAGAACGCAGCGCGTGGGAAGATTGGCTGCTGTATTTCCTCAACGGCGTCGCGCGGCAAAGTGAAGACGCGCTCAGTCGGGCAGAGCGCATCAACCAGCAGCTCGACCAATGGCGGGAGCGAGTGAGTCGCACCGGATCAGCCGTCGCGCTGCGCTTGCTCGACCTGCTCGGCACGAATCCGTTCATCACCGTGCGCAAGGCTGAAGACCAACTCGACGTTGCCTACAACACCGCTGCGGCGGCGCTCCGTCGTCTCGTTCGGCTGCGGATCGTGAAGCAGATCGGTGAGGCGCGTCGCGACCGCGTGTTCTGCGCGCAGGCGTTGCTGGACATCCTCGAAGAGCCGCCTCGCTTGCGTGCGGGCTGAGTCGCGGGACTCAGTATAAAGCGAAATGCGGAAGGCTGATGTCGAAGGCCACGTGGTCAAAGGGATCTTGGTTTAAGATTTGAAACTACCATCCCACAGGGTGGAAAAAATGGGGCGGGAGTCTTGATTCTATAAGGGGTTGCGGGTGGTTTTCACAAGAGGTCGATTGCGAGTCTTTGGAAAAACCAGAGAAGTAATCACCAACTACTCGATATCGATCTCGCGGACCCGCTTCTGGACCCGGCATTTCTCGATGTGTTCCCGGAACAATTCATTCAATCCTGCGCCTGCCGGGACATAATCGATGATCACCTCGGGCGTTGAAGAATCGGAGGTGATGAGGTGCAAATTCTGGAGGTTGAAAAACCGAAGTAGCAAGGGCTGGGCGGATTGCAAATCGCGGACCCTGTAAAGTTCAAGAGTCTCTGTGACCTTGTTGATGACCCCACTGGTAATCAGGAGCCGTTCATTGCTCAATTGATATACCCGGCACCGGACAACGAGATAACGCCAGATCGCCCAAGGTATCGGGATCACGAGGAGGCATAATAGAAAAGGCCCAAGATTCTTGAGCTGCGATGATCTGCCGGTCCAAATGGGTGCTTCAGCCATGGGGCGGAGGCTAGGCGGGAAATCCCGTTGACGGAAAGCGGAAACTGTTCTTATGTCGTGCCTGCTTGGAAAGCGCTTACTTGTCTGCGGGGCGAACGTCCACGACCATAACGATCCCAACTGGGGCATCAAACCAATACATAACGGCATATTCCCCAACGATCTTAATCTGTCGCTCCCGAAGTGAGGCGTCTTTGTCAATAAAGTCGCCGAGAGTGTTCGGGTGCTCGCGCAGACTGCAGATGAAGTTTATGATCTTCCTGCGTTGAATGCCGCTCGTGGGGACCGAGTCCAACAGGCCAAAATGAATGTAGACCTCATAAGGCCGCATGAAAAATCTACTTCTGATCAAGACGCCGCTCGAACTCTTCAGGAGAGAGCCAATGGGTGGGATCCTGATCGGCCAATCTTGAATTCACCCGCTCCTGATATTCCGAATCAGACGCGTGCCGAAGTTGGAAGAGGAAGGCAGTCAGCTCTCCCAACTCGGTCAGGGAAAGGGACGCGATGCTTCGTTTAATTTCATCAACGCTCACAAGGGCCAGATTACAGCTTGTTCAATCGGGTGCAAGAGAGGGTTGTGGAAGGTTTGCTCGGCGTCTCGCCGCTATTTCAGAAAGCGGCGAGACGCCGCTGTCACTTTAAGGGAGACTGCCGTTCTCCAGCCATTGCACGATCCACCTGGCCAAGGTCGGTTTGTCGGGGAATTCCATCACGGGTTGGCCGGGCTCGCACCAGGCGAATCCCGATCCCAGCGCGGCCCCATTGACCACGCATGCGTCCGTCTGATTAGCGGTCATCTGCCGCCAACCCTTTGCAAGCGCCTGCTCCTTATTTCCCTCAAGCTCATATTTCCATCCGACAATTCGGCTTTTCGAAAACAGTCCGCGCAGCCCTGCGATGAGCTTGGGTGCTGGTTTTAGCCGGATAACGAGTTCACCCGAGTCGCTTGGAATTTTCGCATCGTTTAGCAGCGTCCCGGCCCGGTCAGTGATGCCGGCAACTTGGTAATCACAGAGAGCCGCGACATGAAAAAATGCGTCAACAGTTTCACGGTTCTCGACCCGCTGAAGTTGGGAAAACAAATCATCGTTTGTCGTAAATGAATTCGGCGCGAACCCATCGGATAGCTCGATACATGTGGCTCCCGCACCCTTGAAACAGATCACTTCGTGCCCGGCTCGCTTTAGTGCATTGGCAATCCGCATCCCCAGTTCGCCCGTCGAGAAATTCGTGAGCCGCCGGACCTTATCGATCGGCTCAAAACTGGGGCCACAGGTGATGATCACTCGCATGGAAATGGGTTTACACGCTTGCCCGCGCCCGCGCACGCCGCATCATTGCGCAATGGACCGTCCCACCGCCATTCAACAAATCCGCGAAATCTGCAACAAACTCTCCGGCGCGATCACGAGCATCCACCCGCTGGTGCCGGGACTGGAGGACAAGCCGACCCAGGATGAGCTATTCAAGGCGCTCTTCGCCCTGACAAAAGAGGTCGAGGTCGTGAAGAAACAATTGCTCAAGCTCGAGCGCCGCGACGCGAGCCCGGAGCTGTGAGGAAGTGATGCGGGATCCGTGATGCGTGACATCGGAATTCGTCCATTCTCACGCATCACGCATTTGCCCTCACGGAACTGGCGGGACGCTGGCGCAGGGGCGGAGGCCGGACATTCTACCGAGCGCGGCCACGGTAAAGATCTGCGGATAGAGCCGTTCAAAATACCAGAGCTTGGCGAAATAAAACCCGATGGGGGCCGGGTCGCGCCATGAATCGTCTTCCACCCGCGCGATCAGCCAATCAGTTCCCGCGCTGGCTGCATCGGCTCGATATCCGGCGAGAGCTTCCACTGCGAGGGCTGTTTCTTCGGTGGAAGGCGGGCCGCCGGGAAATCCGCTCCAGCCTCCGGACGAATCCTGCGCATCAACCAGCCACGCGGCCGCGCGTTCCGTGAGCTCCGGGGGGAAGTGGAATCCGCGCTCGTCGAGTTCCCGCAAAGCGATCAGCACATGGGCAGTTCCATACGTGCGGTTCTGGTCCTCGGGAGCGTGCTCGTTTCCAAACCATAACGGCAACCATGAGCCATCCGGGGCTTGGCTATTCGCCAGAAAAATCAATGCGTGTTCAATGGAACGCACGCATTGGAGTCGCAATTTTTTCGGGAACTGAGGGAGCCACGCACTCCATGCCCGCAAAGCGTGCGCGGTCAGGTCCGGGCTGCTTCGGTCGAAAGGAAGCGCCCCCCAGCCCCGGCAAAAGGTCGGGATCCCGCCATCCCGATTTTGCAGATTGCGCAACCAGCGAGCCCCGGCCATGCCAGCCCGCATTGTGATTGAATCGATAGCGCCAAGTTTCAACAGGGCGATCAGGGCGCCGGCTGTGTCGTCGGCATCGGGAACGCCGCCGGGCAGATCGGTCCAGGCCCAACCACCGGGAGCGGCGTTTGTATAAGGATGAGTGACCTTATATTGCTGGGAGAGCAGCCATTGCCGAAGCTCGCTGCGGGTTTCCGGCGAAGCCCAGCGTGGCTGTTCGGAGAGCGCCTTGATCGCCAGTGTGCTGACCCAGGTCGCGAGGTTCGTGTCGATCGGCCAGCTCCCGTCCGGCCGCACTGAGCCCGTCAAAAACTCGACCCCGCGTTTCACAACCAGATGCTCCCGAAGCCCCATCCCGGCCAAACTCATCGTGACAAAACTAGTCAGCGGCGTGGCTTCCAGAAACCCACCATTTGGCGGCTGGATCCGGCTCAGAATCTTCAAGGTCCGGCGCCGGGTCAGTGCCCGGGCCGCCCTGGCAAATAGGTTGCGGCTTGGAGAGTGATGGGCAATGACCTGGCCGATGGCGATCAATGCGGGAAGCGCATAGCTGACAACCGGCAGCTGCAACGCGCCAAAAACTTGGTGCGGTAAAGCCGCCAATTCGAAAGGGAGCGGGTGCACATGACGCCATCCGCCCGGACCGAGTCGGCCCGACAGGGCAAGAGTCATCAAGATCGGGACCGAAAAAGTGCGGTCTTTTCCATAACGCGCCGAGATGGCCGCAACCAGGGCGCTGCCGGCATCGGAGCGCATCGGTCCGCTCGCGTTCTCGAGCCAGAGAACCGCTTGATGAACAGTCTCGGGATGCTCTGCATCGGCGGCGGCGGCTCCGAAGGCGGCCCAGCAAAGGGCCGTGGTGCTGATGTTGCTCTTGCTGTGAATCGTGTCGCCCCAGCCGCCATCAGGATTGGCGTTGCGCGCGAGCCAGCGGAGCCCATCTGCAATCAGGGCCGGTTCCGATTCAGCCACGGACAAGGCCACAATGGCCGTGGCTGTCGAGAGCGCGCTTGAAGAAAGGTCCCCGCTCCAGTGTCCGTCGGGTCCAAGCTCAGAGAGGAGCGCCTCTGTTGCCTTGTTCAATGCCGCGTGGAGAGCGGGATCCTGCGCGGCTTGCGTCGATTCTTTCAACAAATCCTTAAGTCGGTTTATCCTGTTCGCGTGTCCGTTTGGGAAGAATGGCGCACGCTCCCTTGCACCCAAATAGCCGACTCAAATGATGGCGATTGCGGCTTACCCATTTATAAAACAGCTCCGCAATTTGTATGACTCCGGGCACCCAGAGGAAAAGCGCAACCGGCACCAGCAGCGGAAGACGCATCCCTGCAAAACGGATACAGCGCGCCCCCCGATGAATCCTGCCCTTCGTGGTAATGCAATGAATGGCGGCCTGGAGATCTTCGCGTTCGATGGTGGGGGCGGCGCTTTGGGCGATAGGACTCGAGAGCGGGACCAACGCAAGCGCGTTAAACCAATCGAGCCAACTAAGAAGCCGCATCTGGAATATGCACATCGGACATTCGTCGTCGTAGAGGACCATGTGGGCGTTCATCGGGAGGAAACTTACAGCGGTCTTCCACGGGAATCTATTTGTAATCGCGCGATGGACCGGATGGACCGGATGGACGCGCGATTGAGTCCATTCCGTCCATAAAGTCCATGGGGTCCATCAGGTCCATCGTTCAAGCCAGGTGCCCCAACGCCAAAAGCCCATAAAATGTGTATTCGGCATCGAGATCTTCATCGGCCCAATGCCCATGAAACCCGCCTTCATTGGTCCAAAGCGAATCGATGAAATCCAGGCAGCGTTCCCGGAGCGCGGCTGGCAATTCGATTTCCATTTCGGCCAACGCATGCAACGTGGTGGCCGTGGATAGCAGATCGGGCAAGGGCGCTGCAGGCATGGCCAGAAACCCGCCCTGCTTGTGAATGCGCGCCATCAGCCATTCCCCAACCGATTGATTCACAGGGATTTGCAATTGGCGCAGCAGCGTCACAGCAGCGGCGGTCGCATTGGTCGAGCCAACTTTGAGGCCCCGGGCATTGGCCCATGCCCCATCCGGGGTTTCCAGAAACTTTAGGCATTGCACCATGCGCAGCGGTTCGGGCTGCGGCCGATGCAAATCCTGATACGCGCCAAGTCCGACAAAACAACCGTATGCGTTGCCGAACTCGCCGCCGATATCGCCATCGTAACCGCCGTCTGCGGTCCGATGTTTTTCGAGCCGGGCAAGGAGCGATTCCGTGGTTTCGGGAGACATGTGTTCCGGCCCGACCGCAGCCCAGCAGCGGGCAAGCGCCCCGAGATGGACAAAATCGAGTCCTTCTCCGTCGCCGAACGAGTGCAGGTATCGCTCCACGGCAGCGCCGGGAATTTCGAGTTGCAGGGCCTGGAACCCCGCGAGGGCGAAGATCGTGTAGTAAAGGTCCGGGCGCCCATCGCGGTCTCTACCCGCGGCAATTTCTTCGCCGACAGTATTGAAGCTCGGAGCGAGCTGGGCTTCGAAAAAATGCGAAACCAATTCGCGCGAATCGCCGAGGAGTTTCGGGGCGAGCCTCGCCACTTGCAGCATTTGAAGACGTAAACTCACGGGGAAAAAGTCGGCATCGGAGATGGAATAATCCCAAGACGCATTGATTGCACGCCTCCAGGAAACCGCTGATTAAAAAGACCGTGTTATCCGCGGTTCAAAATTCCTGAGCTGCAAAGAAATTTAACCACAGATAGCCCGGATAATCGCGGATGCGGGCCCTGCAGGAACAAAAACGTTTCTGTGTTATTCCGTGTATTCCGTGGGCAAACCCTCCGCCTTTTCTTTGGCTAGGTTGGTGTATTCCGTGGGCCAATCTTCCACCGATTGCAGAGATCCCGCGCAGCTTCAGGCCATGTTGGGAACTCAAACACGAATCCGTATTGAAGCAGCAACCCCGGAACCACGCGCCGACTTTTCAAGATCAATTCGGTTTCGGTCCGCAAAAATATCGCGCCCAATTCCAGCATCCAATCAGTCGCCGGGAGCCCGATCCGGATTCCCCATGCCTCGCGCAGAGCCCGCATGAACTCAGCGTTTGGGAGCGGATGCGGCGAAGCGAGGTTGACTGGTCCAGAGATCGTGTCGTTGTCGATCAAACAATGAATGGCCCGGATGAAATCAGTTTCGCGGATCCACGAAATAAATTGGCGACCATCGCCGGACTGTCCGCCGAGCCCAAAGCGCACCAGGCGCAGCAACACGTCAAAGATACCGCCCGAATCCGGGCTCATCGTCATTGCAGAGCGAAGGATCACCTTGCGCGTTTTCGGATGCGGACCGGCTTCATTCATGGCTGCTTCCCATGCTTGCGCAACATCGATGCTGAATCGCCATGTGTCGGGCGCATTCGGTTCGGAGCCGCCAACGATCCCGGTGGCCTCGTCATTACCGGCATCAAAACGATGGGCGTAAATTGTGGCCGTCCCCGCCTGCAACCAGACACGAGGAGGATTGGACGCCCGGGCAATCGCTTCTCCAATGACGCGCGTGGAATCGATACGCGATTGCATGATCGCATCCCGGTTCTTCGGCGTGTATCGGCAGTTCACGTTTTTGCCGGCAAGATTGATAACCACATCTGCTCCTTCGAGTTCTGATGCCCACGAACCAAGCGTTCGGGCATCCCATCCCACTACCCGCCATGGACGATCTGATGAAGAATCACGGCTCAACACGACAACCTCGTCCCCTTTTTTTTGAAATGCGCGGGCAAGCACTGTCCCGACCTGTCCGGACCCGCCAGGAATAACAATCTTCATGTCTGAGTGTGGCTTCCTCTTTTCCAATTATCGAGCTGTGATCTTCACTTTTCCTACGTCGGAGCGGCGGCTTCCAGCCGCTGTTTAATCAATGGGAGGCGGCTGGAAAGCCGCAGCTCCCAGCCGCTTCGCGTTTGAGTAACGCCCGCTTGCGTTCCACTCCCCACCGATACCCGGACAAATTGCCATCGCTTCGCACCACGCGATGACATGGAATTGCAACCGCGATCTTGTTGGATGCACACGCCCCGGCCACGGCGCGAACGGCTTTTGGCGAACCAATACGCTGGGCGATTTGGCTATAACTCGCAGTCTGCCCCAGCGGAATTTCGCGCAGCGCCCGCCAGACTTTCTGCTGGAACGCTGTGCCTTGCACATCGAGTGGGAGATCGATCCCGGTCCCTGGCGATTCAATGAAACCGATGACTTGCGCCACCATCCGCTCGAACTGAGTATCGGCCCCGATGAGGTGTGCCTTTGCAAATTGATCCTGAAATCCGCGAACCAAAGTATCGGGATCATCGCCAAGCGTGATGGCGCAGATCCCTTTTTCAGAGGCGGCCACGAGGACAGACCCAAGCGAGCATTCACCCACCGCGAACCGGATGTTGACTCCGCGTGATCGGAAACTGGTCGGAGTCATGCCGAGTCGTTGTGTTGAGTCGCCGTAGAACCGACCATTGGAGCCGAACCCCGCGTCATAGATATCTGACGAAAGACCCGATGAAAATGGCACGAACTCATTCGCGCTTCCGTGGCTAACCCAGCGAGGGGCGGGGCGGTCTCGGCCGATTCAATCAAGCGGCAAGCCTTCACCGCGGTGGCCGCGTGGAGGTCTGTCAAAGGTTTGCGAGGTGAGCTCATGCCGGGAATCTATCGCATCTCCATAACTTGAAACCTCGGTTCTTGCTATTATTTCGGTCTTCGTAACCCTCCAAATAGAGTGCCAGGCTCTTTGTGGGAAGAGATCAGCGCTCAGTCAATGGATGATCACAAATGTTGGTCATGCCCTGATCCTCCACCAACCCTTCAAATAGAGTGCCAGGCTCTCTGTGGGAAGGCATCGGACGCTAAGTGAATGGATGATACTGGGATGGGGGTCGTGCCCTGACCCCTCGCCAACGCTCCAATTTGCGGGCAAAACCACCCGCCTGTTTGCGGCTGAAAACCGACCAGAGGCGAGACGCCTCTTCCACGAAGAGTTCCGACCTTCCGCTTTTCGCTTTTCGCTTTCCGCTTTTCGCTTTCCGCTTTTCTTCCACCCTACTTGCCGACGAGCCAGTTCTTATCAAACGTTGCCCTGACCTGCTCCGCATTCGCCTTCGCGCTCTCCAACTCTTTCGCTGCCACCGCCCCTTCTTTCTCCGCTTTTACCTTGGCAGCCATTGCCTTTCTCAAAACCTCAGCTGATTCCCTTTTGAGCAGTGCAACACGTTTGGTGATTTCATCGAGACTCTTTTTGGCTGAAGCGAGACCCTTCTCCGCGAGAACAAAGTTCACAGTCGCCACCTTCAAGTCCGCCCGCGCTTTTTCCACGGCTTCCTTCAACTTCGGCAACTCTGTCTTCGCCGCTTCGATCTGGGGCGGCAACTCGGTGGACTTTGTTTTTGCCACACCAAGTGCGGTTTCAGTCAGTGTTGCTTCACTCTTTCCAGCCTGATGTTTCGCGTCCGCTTCGGTCCGTTCCGGCGAATCCGCTGCAGCTTTTCCCGCGACCCCCGCAAGCTTCGTCACTTCTGCATTCTGTTGATTAAGCTTCTTGGTCAATTCCGGGACCGAAGCTTTAGCGGCTTCAAGATCAGCGATCAGTTTTTCCTGGGCGGCCTCTTTGTCGGCAACGGCAATGTTCGCGGCATCGGCGGTCTTGTTCGCGGCATCAAGCGCCTGCTGGGCCGCAGTTAGTTTACCTGTCAGATCAGCGATCTTCGCGGGCGCCTCGGCAATTGCTTTTGTGCTCGATGCAATCTCCGCCTTATTTTGCGCCACAGGATCGAGCGCCACTTTCGCGGCCGCCACCAACCCTTCATACTGTGCCTTTTTCGCACTGAGCGCCGATTTCGCCTTGTGCACGTTCATATACGCAATGGCCCGGGTCCATTTAGTAACCTCCGCCTTCGCGCTTTGCACCTGAGCCATTCCTTCGTCGGACGCAGCTTTGGCCTTTGCTAAATTATCCGCATTTACATTGGTCTTCGGAGGAGCAGGTGCCGGTTGCTCCTTAGGTGCGCTTTCTTTCGTCGCGTCTATCAATTCAGCTTCGCTTTTGGCGATCAACACTTTCTGGGCATTCACTGTTTGCTGGGCCGCGGGACGTTCAGCGGACGTTGCGCGATCACGAATTCCGCGAAATTCCTGGAGCTGATTTTTTTCCGCCGCGATCCGCTTCTCCAAATCGGCAGTGTTGTTTGTTGCAACCGGGACTGTCGGTTCAGGCTTCGGAGCGACATCCGCGACAGGATCAGTTCCGAGTAACTGTTGGGCGGCGGCGAGTTGTTGTTCCAAAGGTTTAAGAGCTGCCTCTGAGTCGGCCAACCGTTTATTGGCAGCGCTCAATCGATCGGCAAGAGGCAGTGGATTGGTTGCAAGCTGGGCGACTTGTTTGCCATCGAGAGTCGAAATCCGGATATCGCCCGTCCAATCGCCGGCAATCACCCGTTCGCTGTTAAAAGCAGCCCGCAACGCTATGTCCCCAAAAGCGGCGGTCTTGCCGAGAACCTTGCCAGTTTGATCCCAGACCTTGGCGATCTTATCGCGGCCGCAGGAAACAAGGCGTCCATCGGGGCAAAAATCGACCCACGCAGCGCCCCCCGGATGCGCGGCCCAACTCCGCATCTCCTTGGCCTCTTTGACATCCCAAAGTTTGACAGTCCCGTCCTCACTGGACGAGGCGAGGACGCCAGTCATGAATGCGAGGCTGGTCACCATGACTTTGTGCCCTGGCAATCCATTGTATTCCTTGCCGCTCTTGGCTTCCCACACCTGGATTCCGCCATTCCGATCGGCACTGGCGAGGAACTTTCCCTCTGGCGAATAAGCGACCGCTGTTACCCAATCCGTGTGCTTCTTAATGGCATAAACAAGTTGCCCGTCTTTGGTGGCGTATACTTTGAGTATCTTACCCGGCCCGCCCAAAGCGACGTGTTGTTGGTCGGGGCTTAAGTCAGCAGCGAGGACTTGATCGAATTCATCGCCCAGTGTCGCAATCCGGTCCCCGGTTTTGATGTCCCACAGAACGACCTTCCCTGACTTACCACCCAGACCGCCGCCAGTGAGAAGAATCTGCCCGTTCCGGCTGAACCGGATGATGGCCGGAAACCCTTCCGGGAAAGGAAGCACCCCCAAGAGATCAGCCGTCTCGGAGTTATAAAGGAGGATTTGTTTTTGGCCGCCAACAGCCACCAATGGCGCCCATGGGCTGGCGGCAAGGGCGATGAGAGCCGTCTTGCGTGTCCCCTGGACAAAGGGTTCCATCGGCAGATCTCCGGGCATCGGAGCGGGCCCCGGCGGGCGTTCAAGCGAAACAGCGGCGACCTGGACGTTATTATCGGCGGCAACTACAGCAACGCCGGTGGCAGTCTCCAGAAGCTGCCCGGCAATCCACTTCTCGATAGTGGCGATTTCACCATCACTGAGCTTGTCGCCCTTTGGCGGCATCTTCAGGTCGTCTGTCCCTTTGATGCACTTAAAGAGCAGGCTCCCGGCGGCGTTCCCCGATTGGAGCACCTGCCCATTGTCACTCCCCATGAGCGAGGCCTGGTAAGTTGATAAGTCGAGCCCGGCTTTCTTCTTGTCCGGGTTATGGCAATTCAAACAGGCATTGCGAAAAATCGGGAGGATATGATCGGCATACGTGACCTTGTCGACGGCCCCGGCAACCAGCGTAAGCGAGCTTAGGGCGAGTGTGGAGGCGAGTAGTTTCACGAAGAAAAAGCGGAAAGCGGAAAGCGGGAAGCTGGCACTCAATGGTTGAACATGAATTCCTTGGCGTTTAAGAGGGCCCAGAAGAGATCGTGAAATACGGCGGGTTGTTGCTCGGTCACACCCCAGTGCGGCTCGAGCCGGTTGAGCTCGTCATCCGTCGGGAAGCGGCCAAAAGTCCGCAGATACAAGTCCGTGACGAGGTCGCGTGGAGTTTTCTTGGCGTCCATGAGTTTCTTGATCAGTCCGCCCCGGGTAATCTTCTGCTCAACGGTTGTCCCGTTAATGAGGTGAAGCGCCTGGCTCAGTGTTGGTCCCACTTCTTCCCGGGAACAGATTGTCTCCCGCGTGGTTCGTCCAAAGGTCGTGAGGAAGTAATTGCTCGTCTTGCCATCCGCGATCTCAACTGCCCGGGCCCCGGCTGGGAGACCACGATACTTATCCTCTGTCTCCGTTACCTGGGTAATGCAATCGAGCATCACCTCGGCACGCATCCGGCGGATGGTGGCATGCGCAAAATTACGATCATCCAGCGCGTTGGTGTCATTTGGACGGGTGGTAAGTTGGTAAGTGCGAGATGTGCAGATGTCCCGGACTATCCGGCGCAAATCGTATATGTATTCCACCAACTTCACTCCCAACGCTTCCAGCAACTCCGGATTGGACGCTGGATTCGAAATACGCACATCATCAATCGGCTCAACAATTCCGCGTCCCATATATTGCGCCCAAATCAGATTTGCAATGTGCCGGGGGAAGTAAGGGTTCTCTGGGGATGCGATCCAGTCGGCAAGAACCGCCCGTCGATCTTTGCCTTTGGTCTCCGGGGCATTGCCGCCGAGGAATTTTGGGGGAACAACAGTATCGCCCAGGGGATGCCTGGATTCACCGTTGTTGCTGTTGAAGATGATCCGGTCCCGGGGATCCTCGCCGGTCTTGCGGCCGATCTGTGAGAAGAACGCCACAAAGCCGCGGTAATCGGCCATTGTCCAGCGATCAAAGGGATGGTTGTGGCACTGGGCACATTGGATGCGGATTCCGAAGAAAGCCTGGGCTGTGTCTTCTGCCAGCTTGAGCGGATCCTGCTCGAGTTGATAGTAGTTGGCCGGGGGATTCTCGAGGCTGCTGCCGGACCCGGCGATGAGTTGACGGGCGATCTCGTTGATGGGCACCTTCTGTTTGAGCTGCTCATGGAGCCACGTGTAGTAACTCAGCGTTGCTTTGTAGCCCCCTGTGTTTTGGTCGGTCCGGATCTGAAGCAACTCGCTCCATTTGAGCGCCCACATGTCAACAAACTCGTCCCGCGCCAGAAGCTCATCGATCTTCTTGGTCCGTTTGTCGGGCTCGTTTAGCGCCACGAATTTCTGGATCTCATCTGCGGCTGGCAGGGTCCCGGTGATGTCGATATACGCCCGGCGAAGAAAGGTTTCGTCATTGCAAATCTCACTTGGAGTAATGCGCAGGTTACGCAGTTTTTGATCGACCAGTGCATCCACAAAATTGCGGGCCTCGATCTTGGGCCACTCATACTTGAGATCCTTTGGAATCACGATGACCTGTGTCCCGACGGTGAAGGTGGCAAAGCGGGCCATAACGAATGATTCTCCGCGCTGGCCGGTGGTGATGACACCATCGACGATCTTGGCCGATGACTCATTGCTCGTAAGAAAGAGGGCGAGTGAAGTCACATCGCGATCTGTCCCATCTGAGTATTGGGCCCGCACCGATATCTTGAAGTTCTGGTCGGGG
The DNA here is from genome assembly GCA_043760145.1 of Spartobacteria bacterium. GTDB lineage: Bacteria > Verrucomicrobiota > Verrucomicrobiia > Chthoniobacterales > Chthoniobacteraceae > CAIURC01. The sequence continues at coordinate 3,540 of JAYUPM010000508.1, read as the reverse complement.
CTTTCGAGCAGGAGTTGTTTAGGCAAAATCTCGACGCCGATTACCGTGGCGACTTCCGGCGGATCATTGGGCGCACCCGCTTCCAACCAGCGGACCAATGTCCGGGCCATTTCACTATCCTTCTCGAAAAGCTTGCCGCCAGTGTGTGGCGCTGCGCCGGTGGATTTGGTGAGCAGCATCGATTCTTCCGGCAACGCCAGGTTGATCCGGCGTCCGGCCATTTCGCGGGTAAGCCGGTGATGATCGCCTTCGGGATCAAACCCCCACAAGGAAAGCCGGAACCCATCCTGGCCGCGGGCGGCGCCGTGGCAACGGTTGCAATCGCCCTTCATAAAGACCGGCATGACATCCATCCGAAAGCTAATAGGCTGTTCGACAGTGGCTTCCTTCACTTTGACTTTGACCTCGGTCGATTTGCCCTTCCATGAAATCTTCAACTGCGTTTCGCCATCTGCCAGCGGAAGAACGACGCCATTGACTACTCTGGCCTTGGTCGGATCGCTTAATGTGAAAGTCGCTTCCGTGGTAACATCACGATGCACCCCGTTGGCCTCGGTCATCCGCACCACCAATGATTGACGGTCCCGCGATGACTTGAGGTTTACATCCGCCGGGAACACTTCGAACTCCGGGGTCAACGCGGCATGGAGTGTGCCGAGGAGCGGGAGCAGAGCTGCGATCCGCAAACATAATGGCAACACTCCAAGGCGGGAGCTAAAGGATCGGGTAATGCGCATAAGTGGGTTGGCTACTTCGAGGCCTCTTCCTTTTTGGCAAGGGTCGCTTTGTCCACTCGCAGGATCCCGCCATTGGCGAATGCGCTGGTCATGGTCTCGCCATCCTTGGTGAGTTTAAACTGGCAGAAGAGTTGCTTGTGCGAGGCAGCCGGCGCGGTTGCCTCCGCCTTGACGCTAAAGACCACTTCTTTGTCATCCTTGGTGATCTCCTTGTCCGGCGCGGTTGTGTTTGCCGGCAATCCAAGCAGCGATATCTTGGCGGTCCCTTCAAACGGGATCTTGTTCTCGAGTTTTACCGTGACATTGGTCGAATCCCCCTGGTCAACAAATGTCCGCACGATCTGTCCCGACACAAAGGGCGCCGTCACTTCCACATCCACAAGCTGCGTGCTCATCCAGATAACGCCCTTCCCAAAATCCGCGCTCCCGACGATGCAGATCGGCCATTTCTTCAAGGGGGCAGTCCCATTGGCGCTAATGGTGTAATTGGCTTCGGTCTCGCCTTCCTTGATCACGACTGTCCCGGCGGACCCGAACCCTGGTGGAGTATAGAGAATGTCAAGACTGATTGGCCCTTTGAAATCGTTTTTGCGTTCGGCAATCACTTTCAGGTTGAGTGAACCGTTTTGGAGCAGGGTCACTTTGGGGGCCATCAGGTTGATCGTTACCGGAATCTCATTAGTAACGACCATCGGCAGTTTGTCCTCCTTGATCGAGTAATACGATTGCTGGTTCCCGTTCTCACTTACATCGATGTTATGATCGATCGCTGCAGTGAAAGCTGCGTCCTTCGGCGCATCCACCCACTTTGCCCCGAATGCAAAGAGCTTGGCGTCCGAAGCGGCATCAGGCGCTGCCTCGAATACCATGGCCACGGTGTCCACGCTCTTGTCCATGTTCACGCCGGTCACAGTGATTCCGGGCGGCAGATCCTGCGGCACCAACTGGAGGTCTCCGCCAAAATCATTTCGTTTGGCCCGGACCAGCGACGCATACCGGTTCCCCTTTGGAACCACAATGGCGCGGCGTTCCTGGTTTGAGTTGGCGACCATCTCAGGCAACCAAAGATCCACCCGCGACACAGGAGAATCGACCTCGACCCTGTAAGTGTAATTAGGTCCACCACGCAGAAGTTGATCGCTGATGGTTACTTCAAAGGTCCCATCTTCGGGCGCTTTCCAACGGAGGTAACTATCAGTGCGTCCAGCGTCGTCGTTGTTCGCAAGCTGGTTCCCTTTCGCGTCATGAATCGTCAGGAACGAATCCAATGGCGAACGGAGCCGGCGGGCATAGACATTAAAATCGTAGACTTGCCCCTTCTTGGCAGTGAACTTGAAGCTATCGACATCGCCTTTCTCCTGGATGATCCCGTTAAAGGCGAGTGGCAGCGCCTTGTCGGTCGCTGGCGCCGTTGCTGGATCGTTGTTGGGCTCCGCTTCGAGGACATTCGGGAAATTCGAAACCCGGATCATGTTAGGTTGCGGTGCCGGCTGCCCGTCTTCGGGATAAATCGCGAATTGTTCCTGTGGTTGATCCGGGAGCTTTATTGTTTTTTCAATGGGACCTGATGCGTCTCCAAGAAGCTGGATCTTGAGGTCTTCGCCGACCTGTCCACCAGGCGGGTAGACCGCGACCGGCCGGGGAAATGAACCGACATTGAGCAGGTATTGGCACTCCCCCTGCCCGGAGTTGGTCGCTTCCTTTACCGTGACGATGTATTTGCCGTCCTCGGGCGCGATGATGCTGGTTACCGGGTCCTGCCGCGTAAACGCCCCGTCATCCGCCTCGATCAATTTAGTCCCGTCCGCCTTGGAAATAATGACAGCGGGATCGAAAAGCGGCTGGGTCTGAAGCCGCGCCCCGATCACTTCGGCACTCAGGCGCTGCCCTTTTTTAAGTTCCACTTCGAAGCGGTCCTGGTCTTCGCCGGAGCTTTTGCCAGAAACGGATGTGCCCAACGCAATTGCCTGTGGTTGATCCACCGCAGATTTGGCATCCGGCGTGGCTTCCACTTCAGGCACGATCGGGAAAGGGCTTACATAGAAGAGCCGCACATCAGAGAGACCAGTGGCTGTGACGACCCGGAACCGATGTTCGCCCAGGCGCGCGTCGGCGGCGAGTTTGACCGATACCTTGAACTTCCCCTTTTCTGCGAGAACCGACGTTGCCACGAACCCGGGTTCATCGAAGATAATGCCGGTGGCGTCCTCAAGGTTGCTCCCGCGGCATTCGACTTCGATCTCGCTGCCACGCTGGCCTGCTGCCGGGTAGACACTGCTGACACGCGGGGAACCGGCCCATGCCGTGGTGCAAATAGCACACGCGGCAGCGACCAAAATGCCCCGTTGGAGGATAAAGGGTTTCATGGTTGGATCCGAGGCAGGCCGCCCGGAAATCTGTTAGGCCAGCAATTCGGTGACGACTTCGCCGTTGCGCACGATGTCGATGGGCCGGTTGCCGGGAGCCATCAGCTTTTTCTCCGACCTGATGCCGAGCTGGTGGTACACCGTGGCGGCCATGTTTTCAACCGTCAACGGGTCTTGATCCGGCTCCGAGCCCGTCGGATCCGATGAGCCATGCACGTATCCACGCTTGAATCCGCCCCCCGCAAATGCCACCGAGAAGACACGTGCCCAGTGATCGCGCCCCGCGTCCTTGTTGATCTTTGGAGTCCGCCCGAATTCCGAGCTGACCATGACCAGCGTGCTGTCGAGCATTCCACGGCGATCGAGATCCCGAATGAGGGCGGCATATGCCTGGTCGAAGTTTGGCAGAGACCCTTCCATCCCCTTGGCGATGTTTG
>JAYUPM010000507.1:0-6807 GCA_043760145.1 Spartobacteria bacterium | reverse complement strand
CGAACTTCTCCGCCCGACGCTCCTGGGAGCTTGGAATGTTAAGTCCCCAAATTTCATGACCCAGGACGAAATCGAGTTTGTCCCGAGCGCCCAACGCTACGAGCCGGGGGTGTTGAATATCGCGGGGATTTACGGAATGAAATCGGCCTTGGAGCTGATCATGGGGCACGGGATCGAGAACGTCGCGGCCCGTTTGCTTGAAATGAAAGCCTATCTGGTGGAGGCACTTGCAACACTTGGATTTGAAATTCAAGGCCCTTCCAGTGGCCCTTCCGCTTCAAGCGTCACCACTTTCCGCCATCCCCATGCCAGCTCCACCCGCCTCTTCGCCGCGTTGGAGGCCGGGAAGGTGTTCGCCTCGTTGCGTCACGATCGCGAGGGATGCGATTACCTGCGATTCAGCCCGCATCTTTACAACACGGAGGCCGAGCTCGACGCGGCGGTGGCGCTCCTGGCAAAGGCGCTCTAAGTGACTTTCCGTCCTCGTCCTCGTCCTCGATAGTCCATCAATTTTCGAAAACGAGAACGAGGACGATTGGAAGATGATCGATCCCGCGGGCTTGACCTTGCGGAAAACCGCGGCTTAGCATCCGCGCGTTCGCAGAAATGGAGGCCACCCCACTTTGGAATTAAAAGATATTAAAGAACTCATCGCCCTGATGCGGAAGAACGACCTGTCGACTTTCAAGCTCGAGCAGGAGGGTTTTAAGATCACCCTCAAGCGGGGAAACGACTATCAGCCAGTCGTCACCCATACCGCGCCTTCGGTCGCCATTCCCGCCTCCGGCCCACCGCCTGCGGCCGCCCCCGTCGCTTCGGAAGACGGATCTGCCCCGAAAGAAAAATTGCGCGAGATCACTTCCCCTATGGTCGGCACTTTTTATTGTTCGGCTTCGCCGGATTCGGCGCCGTATGCGAGTGCGGGCCAGGAGATTGGAGAGGAAACCGTCGTCTGCCTCATCGAAGCGATGAAAGTAATGAACGAGATCAAGGCGGAATGCCGCGGCGTGATAGTGGACGTCGTCGCGGAAAACGGAAAACCGGTGCAGTTCGGCCAGGTCCTCTTCCGCGTCCGGTGATCTGCATGGTCGCGGGTAACCCGTCGGCCGCTTTCGCTTTCTCCAGATGTTCAATAAAGTCCTGATCGCCAATCGCGGTGAAATTGCATTGCGGGTCATCCGCGCCTGTAAAGAACTGGGAATCAAAACCCTCGCGGTTTATTCGGAGGCGGATGTGGATTCGCTCCATGTCCAGCTCGCCGACCAGGCGATCTGTATCGGGCCGGCCCCGAGCGCGCTGAGCTATCTCAAGATCGATCGTATCATCAGTGCCGCCGAAATTGGCGACGTCGATGCCATCCACCCGGGATACGGGTTTCTGGCCGAGAACGCCCATTTCGCTGACGTCTGCACGAGCTGCAACATCAAGTTCATTGGGCCGTCTTCCAGTGCGATCCGGTCGATGGGCGACAAAAACATCGCCCGTGCCACCGCCCGCAAAGCCGGCGTTCCCGTGACACCGGGATCCGACGGACTCGTCGAGACCGAGCAGGAAGCCCTTAAGACAGCAAAGAAAATCGGCTACCCGGTAATGATCAAGGCGGTCGCAGGCGGGGGCGGGAAGGGGATGCGTCCCGCGCACAATGATGTTTCGCTGGTCCAGGGATTTCACGGGGCCCGGATGGAAGCCGAGAAAGCGTTTGGTAATTCGGGGGTTTACATCGAGAAGCTGATCGAGAATCCCCATCACATCGAGTTCCAGATCATGGCGGATTCGCATGGCGACGTCGTGCATATTGGGGAACGCGATTGCTCGATGCAGCGCCGCAACCAAAAGATCATCGAGGAAACGCCCTCCCCGTTAATGACAGAATCGCTTCGCAGGAAAATGGGGGCGGCTTCTGTGAAGCTGGCGGAATCGGTCGGATACGTCGGGGCTGGGACGATCGAATACCTTGTGGATGACAAGGGGAACTACTTCTTCATGGAGATGAACACGCGGATCCAGGTCGAGCACACGATCACTGAGGAGGCTTACGGGATCGACCTGGTCAAGGAACAGATCAAGGTGGCGGCCGGTGAATCGCTCTCCCATTTTGTCCGCAACGCAAAGCTCAAATATCACGCGATCGAATGCCGCGTGAATGCAGAGGATCCATTTAATAATTTCCAGCCCAGCCCCGGCAAGATCGACCTCTATTACGCCCCCGGTGGACGCGGGATCCGGATCGATTCCCATGCTTACGCGGGTTACACCGTGCCTCCTCACTACGATTCGATGATCGCCAAGGTTATTGCGATGGGGACGACCCGCGGCAATGCCATCGACCGGATGCGGCGGGCCTTGGGCGAATATATCGTCCGCGGGATCAAGACCACGATTCCTTTCCAGGAAGCCATCATGCGGGATCCCGATTTCATTCGCGGGAAATATGATACGAGCTTTGTCGGGAAGATCATTGACTCGGGCGTCGCCAAGCTTCGCCGATAGATGCCTCGGGATGCTCTTTCCAAGGAGGGAAGGCTTCCAGCCGTCCACGTTTTCCAAGGAGGGAAGGCTTCCATCCGTCCACGTTTTCCAAGGGAAGGGAACGGGCAATTGAAAATTGAAAATTGAAAATTGAAAATTGAAAATTGAAAATTTGAGGAAGCCGAGACACGAGAACGAGCTGCACTCGTCCATCCAATTTTCAATTCCCAATTTTCATTTTTCAATTTTCAATCTCCCCCCCCCCATTTTCAATCTCCCCCCTCATTCCAGCAGCGCCGCGACTCAGACAAACACGCTAAACAGATATAGAAGCCGCCGCTCCCAGTTCAAACCCCATGAGCCTCCACGCGTCCCGCCTTTATGGCATCCTTGATCTCGGTTACGTGGCGTCCTCAGATTTAACGTCGGTTGCCCGGCAAATGATCGAGGGTGGAGTCGATCTCCTGCAGCTTCGCGCAAAAAATGTATCCGAATTGGAAATTGAAAGGCTCGGCCAGGAACTATTGCCCATCACCGAGGAGGCCGGCGTTCCTTTGATTATCAATGATTACCCGGAACTGGTCCCTGCCATCGGCGCCCAGGGGGCACACGTCGGGCAGGACGATTTTTCCATCGCAGACGCCTCATGGCGCGCCGGTCGCTCCCTCGGCGGCGAAACGGTCCGTCCTATTTTGGGCAAGTCCACCCACAGCTTCGATCAAGCGCTCGCCGCCGAGCGGGAGGGCGCGGATTACATCGGATTCGGACCGCTTTTTCCGACCCCGACCAAGCCCGGCCGCCCAGCCACAGGCTTGGATGCAATCCGCCAAGTCCATGCGGCGGTGAAGATCCCAATCTTTTGCATCGGCGGGATCAATCTGGAGAACCTCAACCAGGTCATTGCGGCCGGCGCGCGCCGGGTTGTCATCGTCTCCGGGATTTTGCAAGCGGCCGATATAGTGAGTTACTGCCGCGAGGTAAAAGCGCGCCTGGCAGCCGAAGAGATTGAAGCGCTCGGCAATTGATGATTATTCCTGCGATCCCCTTTAGCCCTTTAGCCCTTTAGCCCTTTAGCCCTTTAACCGCCCATGCCTGTTCTCATCGTTGGATCCATTGCTCTCGATACCGTTAAAACTCCAGTGGAGGAGCATGCCGACCTCCTTGGCGGTTCTGCTTCTTACGCGGCTGTCGGGGCCAGTTTTTTTTCCCCAGTCCAATTGGTCGGGGTCGTCGGCGAAGATTTCCCGACCGCGCACATCGATTTTTTCCGGACCCGTCAGATCGACCTTGATGGCTTGCAAATCGAGCCGGGTAAAACGTTTCGCTGGTCGGGGGAATACATGTGGGATCTCAACACTCGCGAGACCCGAAGCGTGGAACTCAATGTATTTGAGCATTTCACGCCGACCCTTCCCCCGAGTTACCTGACGCCGCAGATTGTGTTGCTGGCCAATATCGCCCCCAAGCTCCAGTCCCATGTGCTCGACCAGCTCAAGAATCCCCACTTTGTCATCGCGGACACAATGGATCTCTGGATCAACATCGCAAACGACGATCTGCGCGCCCTGCTGCCCCGGATCGATATGTTAATCCTAAACGACAGCGAGGCGCGCCAGTTCACGGGTGAAACCAGTCTGGTCAAGGCTGGTGCCCGGATCCAGCAAATGGGCCCCCCTTTCGTTGCCATCAAGAAAGGCGAGCATGGCTGTCTGCTATTTGGGCAAAACCAATTCTTCAGCTGTGGCGCTTATCCCCTGGAGGATATCCACGATCCAACCGGGGCCGGTGATACTTTCGCTGGCGGCCTCGCCGGTTATCTTGCTGCGCAGAATTCGGGTAAGATTGACTTTAGGCAATTGCGCAAAGCCGTCGTCTTCGGCAGCGTTCTTGCCAGTTTTAATGTGGAAGCCTTTAGCCTGGAACGGTTGCGGAGCCTCACCCAGAACGACATCAGCGAGCGATACGCCCTCTTCCGACTCATGAGCCAGTTCGAGGTTGTCGATTAAGGATGCTTAACAGCCCCGAACCGGGGCGGCACGCAGTCACTTTGCGACCGCATCTTTCTCCTCCTCCTCGTCGTCCTCGTCGTGGTCGTCAACCATCGGCGGCAACGCGGTGCTCCGGTCAAACTTGCGCTTGCGCTTGGCCGCAGGCAGCGGGGCAAGGGTCATCGTGACATTGCGCCCCATCAACTTGGGCTCCGTCTCGACATTGGCCATCGTCACCAAATCGGATTTTACGCGGACCATGAGCGCCATCCCCAGTTCCTGGTGCGCCATTTCCCGGCCACGGAACTGCAGCTGGATCCGCACTTTGTTCCCCTTGTCGAGAAACTCCTCCGCGTGCCGCATCTTAGTCTCGTAATCGTGGTCGTCGATATTGACCCGAAATTTGATCTCCTTGAGTTTGCTCCCCGCGTTGCGCTTCTCCTTGTCGTGCTTGGAGGTCTCATACTTGAACTTGCCGTAATCAACGATCCGGCAAACCGGCGGTTGCGCCGTCGGAGCGACCTCGACGAGATCGAGGCCCAACCCTTGTGCATGCCGGATGGCGTCCGACAGTTTCATGACCCCGAGTTGTTCACCCGTGGAGGCCACGATTACCCGGACTTCGCGTGCGCGGATCCGGCCATTGACTCGAATTTGTTGTATTTGGATAGCTGCGTTCTGGTGGGGCGGGTGGCCACTGAGCTAAGGTCCCGTCCGATAATGATCTTGTCGCCCACTGGCCGTCTCCCGGATTCATTCGGCAAAACGCGGCTCACTCATCCCCGCGCTGGCGACTAGGCGCGGAGATTCACCGTGCTTTTGGCACAGTCGTCCCTCCGATTTAGGAGAAGAATAGGAAAGCGGCAAGGCCAATGTTTTGCGCAACCCGCTCGCATCGGCCGGGACCGGCATCGGTGGAGCCCAGCCAATGCTGGTCATCGGTTCGGTTCCTCTGCTAATTCCTTCCTTCATGGATGACCAAGCGCGGACTTTTCTTTTCGATCTTCTCAATACCCCGAGCCCCACCGGGTTCGAACTTCCCGGCCAGCGGAAATGGGCCGCTTACGCCCGCCAATTCGCCGACCGCGTGGAAAATGACGCTTACGGAACCGCATGGGCAACCCTCGATGGACACGAAGCCGATCCCATGCGGATCATGCTCGAAGCGCATGCCGACGAGATCGGATACATCGTCAAGCATATCACCAAGGAAGGCTTTTTGCGGATCGACCGGATCGGCGGTTCGGATACTGCCACGGCCCGGGGTCGGCGCCTTGAGATTCTTGGGGACAAAGGGTCGGTGCGCGGCGTTATCGGCAACACGGCCATTCATTTGCGCAAAGATAACAAGGACGAGAAGGCCCCGCAGATTCATGAGCTCTACGTCGATATCGGGGCGGCCAGTCTCGGCGATGTGCTTGAGGCCGGAATTCGCGTGGGGCATCCGGCGGTTTATGTGGATCAGGCCGAATCATTCGGGCGCAACCGGATTGTCAGCCGGGCGCTCGATAACCGGATCGGCGGCTTTATTCTCACCCAGGTCCTGGCCAACCTGAGCCTGCGCCGAACGGAGCTTGCGAGCACAGTGATTGCCGTGAACGCCGTCCAGGAAGAGATCGGCGGGAACGGCGCAAAAATGGCGGCTCACAGGATCATGCCGGATATTTGCATCGTGCTGGATGTGACACATGCGACCGATACGCCGGGGATAGAGGCGGAAAAACATGGTGAGGTGAAGCTGGGTGGGGGGCCCAGTGTGACTCATGGCACATGCAATCATCCGCATGTGATCAGCCGACTGCTGAAGTGCGCCGACGAGATCCGGATTCCGATCCAGCACGAGAGTTCGTCGCGCTATAGCGGGACAGACACTGATGTGATCTTTACAGTCCGCGAAGGGATCCCGAGCGCGTTGGTCTCCCTGCCATTGCGTTACATGCATTCGGTGGTGGAGACCGCCGACCTGGCTGATGTCGATAAAGTCATCGCCCTCCTCACCGCATTCGCCCTTTCGGTGAACAACAACGACACGTTCGGGGTTACACTCTGAAGCGCCGGAGGCGCGTATCTGGTTTGCGTGTTTGTCTGAGTATCGGCGCTGCTGGAATGGGAGATTGAAAAATGAAAATTGAAAACACAGGCATCCCATAGGAAGTCGGAAGAAAGGTCGGAAGATTTGGGGTGAAAACATTTTCTTGCCTATAATTTTCCTGCCTGCGTTCCCAAAAAATCCATCGTTGGACCCCTGATCGAAGTCTCTCACTGGGTCCGCAGATTGCGCAGATTCTCGCAGATGACCGCAGATACTAAGCCCCGGAAGCGGACGTCATCAGGATTCGAGTGTTTTGAA
>JAYUPM010000506.1:0-2706 GCA_043760145.1 Spartobacteria bacterium | reverse complement strand
GTTCAAATTCCGGAGCTGCAAAGAGGTTTAACCACGGATAGCGCGGATTATCGTGGATGGGGAAACCTGCCGGACCAAACCCTTCCCGTCTTGCTCTTTATCCGCGTCAATCCGTGCTATCCGCGGTTCAAAATTCCGGAGCTGCAAAGAGGTTTAACCACAGATAACTCGGATTATCGCGGATGGGGAAACCTGCCGGACCAAACCCTTCCAGTCTTGCTCTTTATCCGCGTCAATCCGCGATATCTGCGGTTCAAATTCCGGAGCTGCAAAGAGGTTTAACCACGGATAGCGCGGATTATCGCGGATGGGAAAACCCTGCCGAACCACTCCCTCCCGTCTTGCTTTTTATCCGCGTCAATCCGCGATATCTGCGGTTCCATCGGGAAAATGCGATTCCTCAACGTCGAAGCTTGCCTTTGGTTTTGCCCATTCGCTATCTGCTCTCCGTCCATTCCGCCAACAAACCAAACCCCCCAATATTCGATGAAAAGATTCATTCCATTCTGCATCCTCATTCTTGCCCTCAGCGTCCCGCTTCGGCATGCCGCTTTTGCGGCACCCAACGCCAAAGCGCCTCCGGCAGCAAAGACCCCCGCCGCCGAGAAAGCGAAGCCCTCCGCCACTGAAAATGAGAAGGGCGCCAAGGCAAAGGGCAAGAAAAAGACGCCCCCAGCAAAGGTGGCGAAGAATGCGACGGATCTTGTTGCTGACATGAAAGAGGCGAGCCTTGCGCTCGCAAAAGCCGCAATGGAGTCCGCTGGAGCGCCCAAAGGAGGCGAACCGGCGGCAGCCAAACCGGGCGCCGCCCCAGCCAAACCCGCCAAGGAAGCAGCGGTCCCCGCAGCCAAGAAACCGGCTGCAGCCGCCGATGCGCAGCCCGACAAAAAAGGGAAACACAAGACCGCACTCGACCCGAAAAAGAAACAGCACCGGATTTTCTTTGCGGCGCTCAAAGGTGTGGATGCGGGAATAGACACATTGACGAAGGCACTTGCGGCCAAGGACAAGGCTTACTTCAAGGCGCTGGATGACACGGGCCGGGCAGTTGTCCAGCTCCAGGATGCGATCCAGATGCTGCGCATCGAGGATCCGAAGCTGGTCCGCCCCGCTAAGGCGCTGGCAATGACTTACAATGAGTTGCGCTCAAATTTCAGCGAGCTCGCGCTGCGCAAACAAAAGGGCGGCGAGTTGACTGCGGCCGAGAAGGCGCAAGCGGTCAAGCTCAAGGCGGAAGCCAAAAAGATCCAGGCTTCGCTCAAGAATCTCCACGACAAATCAAAGGCGACCGGCAACAAGCGGCTCCTTGCCAACGTGGATGAGCTGATCATTCACGCTAATCATCTTGATAACATCAAGGGCGAGCTCACGGTAATCGCGTTTATTGAGTTGCTCGATGCGATCTCGTTCCTTGAATACGAGTGGTATTCCCTCGGGGAACTGCTCGAGGCATGGTATCCCGCCGTCTACACCACATGGCAGGCGGACACCAAAGTCTTTGATGTTTACTTCAACATCTATGACGAAAACACAGTTTACACCGTAACCGACTGGGCCTGGATTGATGTAAAAGTCGAGCTGGTGGACGCTTCCTCATACTACCATGTCGAACTGGCCGAGACCGAGTTCGCCTCCTACGAGACATGGGTTGAGAGTTACGAGGAGTCCAGCGCCACCGTCGAGTTTACCTCCGAGGAAACCACCGTGGAAACCACGGACACCGAGACCTACGAGGAGAGCACTTTCGACATGGAAGATGACGATGACGGCGACGGCCTGGATGACGAGCTCGACGACGATGACGATGGCGACGGCACTTCCGATGAAGAAGACGAGGATGACGACAACGACGGCATGGACGACGATGACAGCGATGGCGACGGCACCGACGACGACGAGGACGCCGATGACGACGGCGATGGCGTTGAGGATGAAGAAGACATGGACGACGACGGCGACGGCGTGGAGGACGAAGAGGAAGACGACGTCGATGCCGAAGAGGACGAGGATGAAGAGGATGACGAAGACATGGACGAGGACGAGGACGAGGAGGATGAGGACGGCGACGACGAAGAGATGGATGACGACGGCGACGATGATGGCGGCGATGACGACGATGGTGGCGACGACGAGTAATCCAGATAACTGCTGGAATTAATATCCAGCAAGGGCGCCCCGAATCCCGGGGCGCCCTTTTTTTTGCGGGGATGGATCCTTGGGTGTCCCTTTCCCTCGTCCCTCGTCCTCGATTCCCTTCCCCTGTCCCTTTTCCCTCGTCCCTGTTCCCCTCGTCCTTCGTCCTCCTCCTCGTCCCTCGTCCTCGATTCCCTTCCCTCGTCCCTGTTCCCCTCGTCCTTCGTCCTCCTCCTCGTCCTTCGTCCTCGATTCCCTTCCCCTCTCCCTGTTCCCCTCGTCCTTCGTCCTCCTCCTCGTCCTCGTCCTCGATTCCCTTCCCCTTTCCCCTCGTCCTTCGTCCATCGTCCGTCGTCCTCGATTCCTTCACTGCTCCAATTTTCGAGGACGAGGGACGAGAGATCAGTGTTACGCGCCGTCAGGATCAGTCTCCCTCACGATTCCGATTCGATTCTTCGTCGAATCGATCCACGAGCTTCGTCAGCATTCCCACAATTCGCAACAACATCGCTTTGCCTTCCGCGTTGCGTTCTGTCGTCAGCAATCCTCTGGCAACCATCGCATCGAGACACG
>JAYUPM010000505.1:0-6816 GCA_043760145.1 Spartobacteria bacterium | reverse complement strand
ACACGGCAGACTTGGAAGTCTGCGCTACGTTCCTGCCACGACGCCCAAAGATGGAGGTAATGCTTTCGTCATTTCGAATCCTTAAAGGCATTGGGCTTTAGCCGGCAAGCCTTTTGCCCATTGGGCCAAGCCACCGATCCCGCCCATGCAAGGCAAGTTGCGCTGCAGCTGCGGTTAATGCGGCGGTTAATGTGGCGGCAAAGTCACAGCGGCAAACCAGAAATTTTCTATGGACGCCACGATATCTACGAATGCCTCAAAGCTGACGGGCTTGGTGATGTAACAGTTGGCGTGAAGCTTGTAGCTCGCGAGCACGTCCGCCTCGGCACTGGAGGATGTGAGGACGATCACCGGGATGACCATGAGGTCGTTGTCGGCCTTAATTTCGGCGAGCACTTTGCGCCCGTCCATTCGCGGGAGGTTAAGGTCGAGCAAGATGAGTTGCGGGCGCGGCGCGTCCACATACGGATCCTCCCTGCGCAGGAAAGCCATCGCTTTCACGCCGTCGTCCACGGTGTGCAGCCGGTTGACGAGCTTGGTTTTGGAGAAAATATGCTGGATCAGGAGCGCTTCGGTTTGGCTGTCCTGCACCAGGAGGATCTCAATCGGATTCGCCGTGCCCACGATCATTTCCGCCCTCCCGTTTCGAGAGAAGGGAGGGTGAAAAAGACCGTTGCGCCACGGCTGACCGCGCCCTCGGCCCACACACGCCCTCCATGGCGATTGATGATCCGGCGCACCGTTGCGAGACCGATGCCCGTTCCCGGGAACTCGGCTTCGCTGTGGAGACGTTCGAGGGGATTGAAGAGCCTCTCCACGTAAGTCATGTCGAACCCTGCCCCGTTGTCCCGGACGAAGAAGACGGCACCCTCGGCCCGCTCCGTGACGCCAAACTCAACGCGGGGTTCAACTGTCTTCGCGGTGAACTTCCAGGCATTTCCAAGGAGGTTGTCAATGACGAGGCGCAGGAGGCCGCTGTCTGCATCCACAGCCAGTCCCGCCTGGAGATCGAAGACCACCTTCCGCCCAGGTTCCTTGAGCTGCAGCGCCGCTGCGACCACCTGCGCAATGTCCGAGATGTTGACACAATCACGCCTCAGGTCGCAGTAGCGGACACGGGCCAGCAGTAAAATGTCGTCAATCAACTGTTCCATCCGGCGAGCGGAGTTGCGGACTATTTCCAGGAACCCCCGTCCCTTGGCATCGATCCCTTCGGAGTATCCATCGATGATCTGGGCGGCGAAAAAGTCGATGTGCCCCAGCGGAGTGCGCAGGTCGTGCGCAACCGAGTGGCTGAAGGATTCCATCTCCTTGTTTGCCGCTTCCAAGTCGAGGGTGCGCTCCGCGACCCGCCGCTCCAGGTCCCGGTTCAACTCAAGAATCTCGCCATGCGCCAGGCGGAGCGTTTCCAAGGCCTGCTGGAGTTCGGCGTTCTCCTTCTCCAGCTTGGTCACCAGCGCCTCGTTGTATTCCTTGGGCACCTCAGCTTCCGGCATCGCCTCCGCCCGCAGTCCGGTGTGGGGATTGGCGATGACTTCGCGCAGCGCGGCGACGAGGGCTTCGATGGAAACGGGTTTCCTGATGTATTTGTTCGCGCCAACGTCGAGGGCCAGCTGCTCGTCGCTTGGCGAGGTGGCGGTGTAAATGATGATGGGGAGGTCGCGCAGTCGCGGGTGCTTGCGGATTTCGCAGCAGAGCTGGTAACCGTCCATGCGCGGCATGAGGAGCTCGGTGATGACGGCGTCAACTTTCCCGCGCTCCAACCCAGCCATTGCGTCCACGCCGTCCCGGGCCTCGGCAACCGCATAGCCTTCGGCTTCGAGCTGGGCACGGAGCAGCTTCAGGTTGGTCGCCTGGTCATCAACGATGAGGAGATTCATGGATCGGGAGGGCCGGCCGTGTCGGAAGTGGAGGCTCGACACGCTATTATCTTGGGTTTCGTCTTTGCCAGAAAACAGCGGAAATCCCGTTCCGCACAGCAAATTTTATTCCGCCGCCATCGGAACAGAGCGGAGAGAATGTGTTCTAATTTAACCAGGGATTAGCGGATGAAGTCGGAGGGGCGGCTTCCAGCCGCCCTTCTGCTGTTTAATAAGAAAAGTGGCTGGGAAGCCGCCTCTCCCAGGGGTGCAGGCCACCCGCTTCTTTTCTATCCGCGAACATCCGCGCCATGCGTGGTTAAAATTCTTTACGTGATCGGTGATTAAAAATGCGGGTCTGAGGACGATTGGAGTTGTGCTGGGCGTCCTCGCTTTGAATTCTACGCGTCTTGGGCAGGAACCTGAAACCTTGCCACATCCAAACATCAACCGTCACCAATCCCACCATGTCTTACTTCCCGAATATCGCCCGGATCGCTTACGAAGGGCCCAAGTCGAAGAACCCGTTTGCGTATAAACATTACGACCCGGACCAGCTCGTTGAGGGAAAAAAGATGCGCGATCATCTGCGCTTCTCAGTCGTCTATTGGCATACGATGTGTGGGTTGGGCTCGGATATGTTTGGTGGCCCGACCGCCGTCCGGGCATGGGACGCGGCCCTTACCGGCCTCGACCTCGCCAAGGCGCGCGTCCCGGCCTTTTTCGAGATCGCAGAAAAACTCGGGACCCCTTATTACGCATTCCATGACAAGGACATCGCGCCCCACGGAAAGACATTGCGCGAATCCAACCAATGGCTCGACACGATCGTCGCCCTTCTCAAGGAACAGCAGCAGCGCACGGGCATCAAACTGCTCTGGGGGACGGCCCAGCTTTTTGCGCATCCGCGTTTCATGCACGGCGCCGCCACCAGTCCGAATGCGGAAGTCTTCGCGTTCGCTGCGGCACAGGTGAAGAAGGCGATCGAAGTCACGCATGCACTTGGCGGCGAAGGGTATACGTTTTGGGGCGGGCGCGAGGGGTATTCGACGCTGTGGAATACGGACATGAAGCGTGAGCTCGATCACCTGGCCCGGTTCCTCCACCTGGCGGTTGATTACGCCAAGGAGATCGGATTCAAGGGACAGTTTTACATTGAGCCCAAGCCGAAAGAACCGACCAAGCATCAGTATGACAGCGATGCGGCCGCCTGCCTCAATTTCCTGCGCGAGTATGATCTATTGCCGCACTTCAAACTCAACCTCGAGACCAACCACGCGACGCTTGCGGGTCACTCGATGCAGCACGAGATGGAAGTGGCCGGGGCCGCTGACGCCCTTGGAAGCCTCGATGCCAACACCGGCGATCTATTGCTGGGCTGGGATACGGATCAATTCCCGACCGACATTTATCTCACCACCCAGTGCATGCTGGTGGCTCTCAAGTATGGCGGACTCAAGACGGGCGGCGTCAATTTTGACGCCAAGGTCCGCCGCGAGAGCTTCGATCCTGAAGATCTTTTCCATGCGCACATCGCAGGCATCGACACATTCGCCCGCGGCCTCAAAACCGCCGCCGCCATTCGCGCAGACGGGCGCCTCGATCAGTTCCTCAAGGAGCGCTACGCCTCATGGGATTCGGGCTTGGGCGCGAGCATCGAAGGCGGCAAGGAAAGCTTTGCGTCGCTTGAAAAACTGATGCTCGAAAAAGGCGAATCCCAGCCAAACACCAGCGGCCGCCAGGAGTTTTTGGAGAACCTCATCAACGAGTTTATTTAAAAAGGCAATTTCATGGGACCTATAGGACTTATGGGACCTATAGTTCATAGGACTTATAGGTCCCATGCGTCCCATAGGTCCCATTCCTCCCGTTAGTATCCCCCGCTGATCTGCCATTCCTCAAGCAGCCCGCGCGGGATCTCGCCGATGAAACGCGAGGGGCGCTGCAGCATTTCGCCATGACCCGCGTTTAAGCGGAGATGAGGGAATGTCAGGTAAAGCTCATCCTTGGCGCGAGTGACCGCGACATAGAAGAGACGGCGCTCTTCCTCGATGGCGTCTGGGTTTTCCAGGGAGCGCGAGGATGGGAACATCCCTTCGGTCATCCAGATGACAAAGACCACCTTCCACTCAAGGCCCTTGGCTTGGTGGACACTCGATAAGGTGACCATCTCGTCGTCCTCATTGGCTGCGCTCACTTCGGAATCGAGGCTGGTGAGCAGCGCCAGTTGATCGAGAAAATCCGCGGCGCTCTCAAACTGGCGGGCGAAATTGGCTAACGTGTTGAGGTCCTCCCGACGCTGGTCGTAATTGGGAAACGCCGACTTGGCGTAATCCTCATAGACGGCCTCCATCACACTGTTGATCATCTCCGAGGGCGGATTCGGTTTTCCGCCGGGCGCGATTTCATCAAGAGTGTGCGCGAGTTGCTGCCATGCTTGCGCGGCCTTTGCCGGGACACGCTGGGCACGGAGAGAATCGGCGAGCGAAGTCGTCCCCGGGGTGATCAGCTCTTGTGATTTATCAAGACCGGCGGCCACGGAGACGCCGCTCCAGAGCTGCTCGGCGGACCGCGCCCCGATCCCGGGAAGCAGCCGCACCATTCGCTTGAAGGCGACTTCATCGCGCGGATTGACCACGAACTTGAGGAACGCCGCCACATCCTTCACATGCGCTTGCTCAAAGAAACGCAGGCCGCTCGTGATCTGGAACGGGATCCCGTGCCGGGTCAGCTCCATCTGCAC
Organism: Spartobacteria bacterium; assembly: GCA_043760145.1. GTDB lineage: Bacteria > Verrucomicrobiota > Verrucomicrobiia > Chthoniobacterales > Chthoniobacteraceae > CAIURC01. Next base: position 2,214 of record JAYUPM010000505.1, on the reverse strand, counting down.
TTCCATTGAGTGATAATGCGCCCGGTAAAGCACCGCGATCTCGTTGAGCTCAATTCCTTCCTCGCGAAAATCGAGGATCCGTTGCGCGATAAACGCCGCCTGCTGGGTCGAATCCCCAAGCGGCACCAAGCCCGGTTTGACCGGAGCCGGTTTCCGGGCCGCCACCAATACTTTTTTGAACTGATGCACGTTGGAAGCAATGGCCGCGTTTGCCACCGCCAGAATCTGCGGGGCACTCCGGTAATTGGTCTCGATCTTGTGCACCTGCGCGTTGGGATATCGCCGGGAAAAATCGAGGATGTTTTTGAAATCGGCGCCCCGCCACGAATAGATGCTTTGGGCGTCATCGCCGACGACCATCAGGTTGCGATGATGGTCGGCCAGGATGTCGATAAAGTCCGCCTGGAGATGGTTTGTGTCCTGGTATTCATCGACGAGGATGAATTGGAACTGGTGCTGAAAATGTTGCGCTATCGCGGACTCGTTCCGCAGCAGGCGCAGAGTCTTTTCCAAAAGATCATCAAAATCCAAACAGTTGGCCGATTTCTTTTTCGCTTCATACCGTTTGCCCGCCTCGGTGATCTGCGCGGAGAACTCGAAGAAATGCGGATACTTTTCAAGAAGCACGTCGTCGATCGAGTGTCCCGTGTTGAGCGAGTAACTCAGCACATCGGAGAGCACTTCACCCTTTGGAAACCGCTTCTCTTTCGGATCAATCCCAAGCGCTGCAATTACCGCATCCAGGAGATCTTTCTGATCCTCCCGATCCATGATTGAAAACCCGGGGGCGAATCCCGCCTCGGTTGGATAACGTCGAAGAATCCGGTTCCCGATGGAGTGAAAAGTCCCGGCCCAAAGCCCTGTGATGTCGTTGGGGAGAAGTTTGGAGACCCGATTGATCATCTCACGTGCCGCCTTGTTGGTGAACGTGAGGAGAAGGATGTTCTGGGCCGGCACCCCATTTTCCATCAGGTAAGCCACCCGATAAGTGAGGGTGCGGGTTTTGCCACTGCCGGCCCCGGCAATCACGAGAGCCGGACCCGGAGGCGCTTTCACCGCCGCGCATTGCTGGGGATTGAGTTCTGCCTCGAAGTCGATCCGCGGTCCCGCCGGGGCTGAGTGCCGCTTAAGATTGTATTCCCGGGCCATGATTCTTAGGTGCGCAAATTACGTCTCTGCCCGTTCATCTGCGCAAATCTGCGCAAATCTGCGGCAATCTGCGGCAATCTGTGGAAAAAATGTGAGACGCATTTGTAGAATCACAATTTTCGCACCTTGATTGCGCGCACGGCCGCCTTGGTCCGGAATGTGGCGAGACCGAAGGGCTCCAACATTTCGATCTCGCCCCGGCGCATCCCGATCTTTTTGCCGGCCAAATCGAGGTTAATGATTTGTCTGTCATCGATCCACGCCTGCAGTTTTTCCGGGGTCACCCGGATCCGGAACCGATACCAGCGGCCCTTCTCGAACCGGACAGTTTGGGTCGTGGAATTCTCGGAAGCGTCATCGCCATTGATGCTGGAGATTCCGACCACGGCTCCGCCCCAACCCCCGGCAATAAAGGTGCAATGGGCATCGCCGACGGGCAGTGTCACGCCGCAAAAGAAATCGCCCCCCTCCACGCGTTTGGCTTCCAGCTCGAGTTCGTAATTTGTTTTGGGCAATTCACCGGAATAATTCACCCCGGTCAGATCGTTCCCGGCTTCCAGCACAATCGCGCCGTCCGCGACCGTGACATCGCCGTGTCCCGCAAAATCAGTGACCTTCCAGCCCGCAAGAGTCTTCCCGTCAAAGAGCGGTAACGCGGCGGCAGCAGCGCCTGCAACCGGGCCAGCCAGCAAAGGACGAAGCCGGGCCAGTCGCGAATCGCGCCGTGCAAACGGTTCGGCGCCGAACAAAGTGGAGCCGAGGCATGCGCCGACGACGAGTTGGAGAAAATGTCTGCGGGTGAACTGGGGCATGCGCCCCATTGTGCGAGTCTAACGCCGCGACGCAACGCGGAGTTTAACGCGGGGGGGGATTTTTAACCCAGAGACGCAGAGGCGCAGAGATTTTTTTGGGGGGGGGCAGAGACGAGTCGGATTCCAGGAAGGTGCGCCCCCCGTCGCAAAATACCGCTCCGCGGCGACGCCCCCGACGCCCCCCCAAGGAGGGGCGGCTTCCAGCCGCTCTGGCATCGGTCGCTCCGCATCATCACCGCACGATAGAGGTAGG
>JAYUPM010000504.1:0-2715 GCA_043760145.1 Spartobacteria bacterium | reverse complement strand
CCACGCCACTAACCGCTCGATTTGAACCAATCCTCCCTCAATCCATCCCAGTTTGTCTGTCCCCTTTGTCCTACAGTCCCCTTTGTCCTACACACCCGAGTATCAAAGTGGCTATGAACGTTTCACCCGTGAAACGGAACAAAAACCATATTAATTGATACTATGCGCACCTTTTTAATTTTGATCAGTATTGTTAGTTTTCATAGCACGCTATGCTGGGCTCAACATGAACGTGGTTCGATACAAGAGAAGCTTGACGGAGCTAAGATAGGAATGAGCGTGGCAGAGCTTCACAAGAGCATCGGCAAACCCTCGTATGAAGAAGATCAAGGAAATGACAGCGCACGTCTTCGTTATATGGGTGATCCTGATAAAAAAGGGGCTCTTACAGGTTTCGTCGTGCTAATCGAGGATGGGAAAGTTGCGCGGGTTTTGCCGACCATTCGAAAGTATCCGATCAGCAGCGAAGGCGGTCGCATTATTGGTTATTATCCTGCTGATGACCTGTCTCCGGTAGAGCTCATTGAGAAAATTCAACTCCACGGCGACTTGACGAAAATATCGGAGCACGATTTGTCAATGATTGCAAGCGTAGTGCTGGCAGGGTTTTCAAAGGACAAGATTGAGCCTAAATCAGACGTTACTATAAGTTCAGAATCGAGGTTGATAAAAGCATTACGGATTCAACATCGTGAAAAACTACCCGTGCACGCTGGAGATCGCGTCAAACTTTCGGATGTTATCCAGGCACTGCGAATTAGTGAAGAAAAAGGCATGCGCTGATTTGTCGGCGATAATGCCAGTAATCGTCAACTTAAGACCATCGTCGAAGACTGCATCGGACCGAGTCACACCGAAGCCGACGCAAACAGGCGCCCCGACCTTTTCCTTGCGGGCAATGTCCTCAGTAAGCGCCCGGGCAACTGCATCTACCGGCGGCGCTGATTTTTCCGCAGGTTGGGTGGATGACAAATGAATTCTCCCGTAAACGTCGTCGCAGTCCTGATCAAATCGGTGAACTGGTAAGTCAGAGCAAGCTAAGCCGATCCGAGTTTGTGCGGCAGGAAGGTATCTGTCTGGTAACTCTTGCCAGATATCTCAAAGGCCAAGCGGCATTACGCAATGGCGGACTTGAAGGCAAAGAGTCGTTTCCGCTTTGCGATCTATGCGTTCTTTGCGTTCTTTGCGGTTTTAGAGGACTGCCGCACTACAAAACGCTGTCGCGATCAATAGGGCGCCCTTTACTCCGACAGGTGTTACCGATTTAAAAGCGGGCCAGAGGGCGGCTGGAAGCCTCCCCTCCCAGTGAGGTGGACCCCGCAGGCAGCGCGTCTTCGCTCGCGCCGCCCTTTGCCATGGAGGTCGCTGGTCACGGCATGTGCCCGCCTTGGATGTTCGCAATTCTTTACCAGCGGATTTCGCTAAAGCGTCGCGCCACTTCCTGGACGTTGGCCCGGCTGTTGAATGCGCTGATCCGGAAATAGCCTTCCCCCGCACTGCCAAAGCCGCTTCCCGGCGTGATCACCACATTGGCTTCATTCAGCATCCGATCAAACATCTCCCAACTGCTGGTTGATCCGGGAGTCTTCACCCAGATATATGGCGCATTGATTCCGCCCCAAACAGCAAGGCCGGCCTTCGTCACCGCCTCGCGAAGAATGGCGGCGTTGCCCATGTAATGCTCGATCAACCCCCGGACTTCCGCTTTTCCCTCGGCGGTGTAAAGCGCTTCCGCTGCCCGCTGGACGATATAACTCACCCCGTTAAATTTCGTGCTCATACGCCGATTCCACAGCGGATGCAGCGCGTGTTTTTCTCCGGTCGCCGTGCGGGCCTGGAGTGACTTGGGCACCACAGTAAAGGCGCAGCGTGTCCCGGTGAATCCGCCGTTCTTTGAGAAGCTGCGGAACTCGATGGCGCAGTCGCGGGCGCCGGGGATTTCGTAGATGGAATGGGGGATACCGGCCTCGCTGATGTAAGCCTCGTAAGCGGCATCGTAGAGGAGGATGGAGTCGTTCTTGAGCGCATAAGCGACCCACGCTTCGAGTTGGGCGCGTGTCGCCACGGAGCCGGTCGGGTTATTGGGAAAACAGAGATAGACGATATCGGCCCGGGCAGTTGGAACCTCAGCAACGAAGCCGTTCTCGGTGTTGCAAGGGAGATACATCAGCCCTTCATACGCGCCGGATTCGTTGGCCTCTCCGGTATGTCCGGCCATGACGTTGGTATCGACATAGACCGGATAGACCGGGTCCATCACGGCAATCACGTTTTGGTTTCCAAGAATATCGAGGATGTTCCCGCAATCGCATTTCGATCCATCGGAGACAAAGACTTCGTCGTCGGCGATCTCCAATCCGTGGGCGCGATAATCGTTCTCAGCAATCGCATGGCGCAGGAACTCGTATCCCTGTTCCGGGCCATACCCGTGGAAACCCTCCCGGGTCCCCATCTCGTCCACGGCGGCATGAAGGGCTTCGCGAACCGTGTTGGGCAATGGCTCGGTCACGTCGCCGATCCCGCATCGGATCAGGCGTTTGGCAGCATCCGGGTTGGCGGCGCAAAAGGAAGCGACCCTTCGGCCGATTTCTGGAAAGAGGTATCCGGCACGGAGCTTGAGGTAGTTGTCGTTGAGGTAAGCCATTTGAGATTTATAGGAGGGGGAGATTGAAAATTGCAGCCATCCCACAGAGGAGAACTTTTTAACCACAGATT